>JAIMAD010000192.1 GCA_023512145.1 Bacillus sp. (in: firmicutes)
GCACCGAATTACCTCGATCCTTATAAAAATTATGACATTGCAATGACACGGCGAAATGTTGTTCTAGGAAAAATGAAGGAACTCGGTATGATTAACAATGCCCAATACAACCAAGCAAAAAAGGAAAAACCTCACCTTAGTGACGGTGGTGGAAGTGTGGTTGAACGGAAATATCCTTATTATGTCGATGCTGTGTTAAGCGAGGCCATCAATACATATGGGTTAACACAAGATGAGATTTTAACAAGGGGGTACCTGATTTATACGGAACTAGATCAAAATCTTCAAGTAGGACTTGAAAAGGTATATGATAACAATTCCTTATTCCCAAGTGGGAATGGAGGTACATTAGTCCAAAGCGGATCTGTCTTAATGGACACGAAGTCCTCGGGTGTCCGTGCCCTTGTTGGCGGCCGTGGTGAGCATGTGTTCCGTGGCTTTAACCGCGCAACACAATTACGGGCACAACCTGGATCGACCATTAAACCACTGGTTGTATATACACCTGCACTCGAAGAAGGTTATAACTATTCATCTAAGCTTGTGGACAAACCGACTTCCTTCGGCAAATACAAACCAGAGAATTTTTCAAAAACATATTCTGGAGAGGTTCCGATGTACAAAGCCCTTGAAGAATCGTTGAATATTCCGGCTGTTTGGCTATTAAATGAGATTGGGTTAACTAAGGGAGTAGAATCATTAAAGAGCTTTGGTATACCTGTTGAAGAAGAAGATAAAAATCTCGCCATTGCCCTTGGTGGCATGAGTAAAGGGATTTCCCCGCTTCAGTTAGCGAACGCTTTTTCTACTTTCCCTAATGGGGGGACGCGGCAGGAAAGCCATCTTATCACAAAGATTGTTGGACCAACGGGGAATATCCTTGCCGAACGGGAGCAGAAAACGACAAAAGTAACCTCAGGAAAGGTCGCTAACGTGATGACTTCGATGCTTCTAAACGTCGTAGAATCCGGCACAGGCAACAAAGCACACATCCCAGGTGCACAAATTGCTGGAAAAACGGGGTCGACCCAGCTTCCCTACAACGATATTAGCGGAACAAAGGATCAATGGATGGTCGGTTATACACCCAGCCTGGTGGGTGCCATCTGGATTGGCTATGACCAAACGGACCGCCAGCATTATCTGCCAAGTGCAAGTTCTGCCAATGTTGTGTCCATTTTCAAAGAAATCATGAAAGAGTCCATTCCCTTTTTACCTAAAGAAAGTTTTGATGTTGACTCCATTAATACCCAGATTGCAGAGGATGGGCAGCCACCCAAAAGCATCAATGAGCAGGCGAAGGAACTGAGTAAGGAATTAAATGAAAATATTCAAAAGATCGGTGGAGAATTAAAAGAACATGCCCCTGAGTGGAAAAAGAGCTTGGATAAGGTAGTATATAGTATTGGCAAAGGAGTCAATTATTTAGTTGAAAAAGTAAAAGGTCTTGGGCAATAGCACGCAAAAAATGCGTGCTATTTTTCTTATGCCACTTTTGGCACCACAGAAGCATTCTTATGTCTTTTTCTCATGTGTCTTTATAAAACAGGATCTTAGTTTCACTAACTCTCTCTATTTCTACCTCATTATTTCTAATTCAACATGTTCAATCCAGATTGCTTCTGTTTTTGGTTAGTTCAGTTGTTTTTCGGCCACTTTCGACACATATATAGAGAGGTCATACCCTGCCTGTTGGAGGATTCGCTTGCTTTGTTCACCCATATTGTCCGGTATAAACCGCGGCCACTGCCCAGCCTGTTGGTGGACCCTTTGTTCGAGGATGCAATAAATCAAAAGGGACATAACAAAGACAATCCCTAAAGCCTCAATCCGCCTTGACTTTTTCAGGACGAAGCCATCGATCATCTGTGGGCTTTTCAATAAATGGAAACGCGTCTCCGCTTCTTCCTGTTCCTTGTAGGTTTGAAGGAGCCATTTTTTCCTCTTTTCGAGCTTATAAACCGTTCTTATCGACCGCGTCGACCACTTTTTTCTCTTTTCGGTTTTATAAACCGTTCTTATCGACCGCGTCGACCACTTTTTCCTCTTTTCGGGCTTATGAACCGTTCTTATCGACCGCGTCGACCACTTTTTCCTCACTTTTCGGGCAATGGAACGCACTAGTCCCAATCCAACTGTTCGTTCAGAAGTACTTCAAAGCCGATTTTATTACAAATAGTAGAGATCAACTAGGACGGACCAGCTGAAAGGGTCAAGATCTGATCAGTTTGTGCGATGGAATTTCCCTCACTTATAAATTCCTTTCAAATGGTCAACCAAGGAAGAACCTTTTATAAAATCATTACTTTTGAATTGAGATATGCCGAACGTGGGTCTTATGCAAATGAACCATTAAATAATTTTCGTCAATCCCCTACTACCGTTATTATTTGCACTGAGTTGAACAAGTTCCCTGCCAACTTCATTATTGTGTCTTCTTGACCTGCATGATAAAAAACGATAAAACATGTAGCTGGGCCAGCTGATTTTAAAACATCAACGTTTGTGATGACCATTTCCTTTGAAAATACTTCAGTTGGATACATCTGATTTATCTCATATAAAATTCCTTTAGAGCCAACAGGCCAAATCATTACATCATTAACCATACTAATCTCTTGAAAAATTGACAGAGGTGCTACATCATCGTTTTGTTCAATCACTTCGTTTCCAACAAGTGGCATACCTATTACTGCAATTTTTAATTGTTCAGAGTAGGCTTTCACTGTCGTTAGAGCATTAGACTTTTTGCCGAGAACAACTAAGCCAAGCGCGGATTGCAAGAGTGAAAAATTACTTTCTGTACTACCCGTAATAGAAACATTTTTTAAGTTCAGTTCAATCAACCCTTTTTGTATTCCCCTTACAAGCTCCTCCCATGGTTCATTTCCACAAAAGTTGTGGAGTACCACAGAAATGGGCTGTCCACCTGCTGCTATACATTCCATTACCGCAACTCTAAACGAATAATAAGCAACCGTTTCGTATGAAACAAAAACATGGTCGTGTTCCTTCATTCCAATAGCGCCGCTATTATCACAAGCAATAATGAGGGAGTCCACATCATTAAAAGGAATGGTTATAATATCCCTCATTGTTTTACATCCTGCTTGGATGAGACATTTGTAACCATGGAAGAAATGCGCGGAATAGCTACCAACGCGATTGTTATATTTATGATTGAACCGATGAGCAGTGAAGGCACAATCGCTAAGTAAAAGCCAATATTCATTAAATAAATAAATGGTAATGGGGCAACAAATGAATTACCTAAGATAAATACAGCACTAGCTGAACCTTTCTTGTTATTTTTATACAGAATTCCAAAAATCCAAACGAGCGCAGCCATTTCTAGTGCAATTAAAAAGTGCATCGGTCCTAATGGGAAACCACCTAACAATGCCGAAATTAGATGGCCAAACGCACCCACGATCGCTCCTGCCCCCCCTCCAAATAGGGCCGCTGCCAATAAAGCTGGAAATACGTCCAATGCAACACTACCGACTATTGCTGGAATCTTAATCGCAGCGAATACAGCAGACAACGCCGTTAACATGGCCAGCCAGCTTACCATTTTACCCTTCATCCTACTTGTCCTCCTTACGCTTCCCATCCCTAAACACCTTCGCACTGCGCACATATTCTACATCGCTGACATTTAGTCGGAAGTTTATGACCCTAGCTAACGCAAAGAAATAGTCCGATAGACGGTTTAGGTACATTAATGCTAAATCAGGTGTTTTTGGGTCTGCCTTTACTAGCTTAACAACTAATCTTTCTGCTCTTCTTGTAACCGTTCTAGCAATATGAATGGATGCCGACGGCTTGGTTCCTCCTGGTAAAATAAATCGCTCTAACTCTGGAGCCTCTTCAATGTATTCATCTATTTTCCGTTCCAGGTAATCAATCGATTCTTGATGAAGTTTTAATTCTCGCTTCTCAGTCACATTTGCAAGGTCTCCACCACAGTCAAATAATTCATGTTGAATTTTCTCAAGATCTTCTAGCACATCCTGGAATAATTCCGGATCAAGCTCTGGTATCGCCTGACCGACAAAACAATTCACTTCGTCCACTGTTCCGTATGCTTCTACTCGAGTATCGTCTTTGTCTACCCTTCCCCCGATAATGCTTGTTTTTCCTTTGTCGCCTGTTCTTGTGTAAATTCTCATTAAATAATCCCCTTTACTTAATAGTTTGGTTTAATCCATACCAAATGACGTCTACTTTTTCTGATCTTGCTGAGATATCTTGAAATGCCCATCCCGTTACATCCCGCCATACTCTATTTTCTGCTTCCAATGGAACAATTCCTTTTGTTATATCCGTCCCAATCACAATTAATTTACGCTTTACCGTTCCCCTTTCCCAAGAAAGCCAATTCGCTAAACACTTCTTCCAAATCTCCCGGCACTTGTCAGCATCATATTCCACCGTTAACTCTTTCACCCACATTTCTACACCCTCGAGGATAATCACATCTTGGTCGATTTCTAGTAAATTTAGCGGGAGAGAATTATTATCATAAGCTGATAGCCAATGGTCTTGCCCAAAACCCTTTAAAGTATTCTTTACCCATGCTCTTTTCCCGTTAAAGGCACCTCCAATAATAAAGTGCACCGTTCACCCCTCCTTAACGTTTCTCTATCAAAAATAAATTCGTATCCTTGATCATGATTTGACTGCCAGCTCCAAAATTCTTTTTTTTCTGGTGCAAATTTTGATAATAAATATCTAATTACACCACCATGGGTAATAATCGCACAGTTCTGCAGGTTTAAAGAGAGAACTTCATGTGTAATCTTTTCCCATCCAGATTGAACTCTCGTTGTGAACTTGTGTAAAGATTCTCCATCTGGTGGACAATTATTAGTTGGATCTGTTACCCATTTTTGATAAAGACGATTTTCTTTCAGCTCGTCGTAGGTTTTTCCTTCCCATATACCGAAATTCATTTCTCTTAATTCTTTTAATTGATATGGGCTAGTATTTGGAAAAAGGATTCCTGCTGTACGCACACATCTTTGTAAATCACTAGAAAAATAGTGCTTATATCTTTTTGTTGTCGATATAGTTTTTGATTCAGGACATAATGGTGAATCATTCCAGCCTAAATAGGCTTTTCGTTTATTTGCTTCTGTTACACCATGACGAAATAATGCAATAACCACACGGTCATCCACAATATTAACTCAGTCCCTTCAACGGCAGCGCCTAATACATCCCCCGTAATTCCTCCAAACCATTTCACAGCTTTACGACGAGAAAGGTATAAGCAGCCGGCTGCAACCAAAATCAATACACCTATCAGGATAAATTCTTTTTTGAATAAACTGACAAGAAAAAGGAGTCCAACTAAATAAATGGGATACGGCCATAGCGCCTGCGGTTTTGCAGCACTTTGAAATAGCGTGCCAAGACCCTCATGCTTGGCTAATTTAACTGTCAACAACAAAACACCCATAACACTTTTACTCAAAAAAGGGATCACTGCAATCATGATGAATAGTAAATTTTCGACATTCGATGTACTTTCGTAAATAAATAGGAACCGACAACTTACTAAAACAAGAATCGATAAAACACCAAATGCACCAGTTCTTGGATCCTTCATAATTTCTAGTCTTTTCTCTTGATCTTGGTATGAAAAATATGCATCACTCGCATCCATCCAGCCATCTAAATGAATTCCTCCCGTCAGGAGAATCGTCGCCATCCAAAGCAAGAAAACAGAAGCAAGATGGGAAAAAGGAATTAACTCATTAGCCACAAAAAATATGGATGAATAAATAATCCCTTGGAATAATCCTAATAGTGGAAAGCTTTGAATGGCCTTTCTTAAATGTTCTTTATCCATCGGTAATTCTAGTTTGATTGGTATTGCAGTAAAAAATTGTAGGTTAATCAAGAAACCTTTCAGGAACTTCATTATTTTGAACTCCGTTTATTTATAATATTTTTTAAAAGATCCCATTTTAGATGGCTTTTCAATTGGGCAGCAACCAAATCAAATCGTTTGTCTTTATATTCACTAATATAACATGCTGCTTGGTTCGGAAGTCCTTTCCTTTTCCGAATCATGTTTAACCACTCGTTTCTCCACTCATCATTATGAAAAAGATGGTGAAGATAGGTCCCAATAATTTGACCGTCATTTGCAAAATAGCCTTCTGCTTCGCCATTAGCTAATGTTAAAAACGAACAGCCCTTTCTCGAAAAGACAGTCTTGCCTAAATGAATTTCATACCCATGTACCTGTTGGTTTATTGGCAATCCTGTCCCTATGTGATACTTGCCAGTGACTCGATTTGTTTCTTTTTCTTTATAGAAAGTGGTTATAGCAGGAATATATCCTAATCCCTTAACCATTGCTTTGGGTATGCCATTGTCTGAACCAGCTTCGTCGATGATTTCCTCACCGAGTATTTGATATCCACCACAAATGCCAACAACATAACCGCCATTTGCTACATGGTTTTGGATAAGGATATCTAACTGTTTATCTCTTAAATTTTCCAAAGCGCTGATTGTGCTTTTTGTGCCTGGAAGGATGATGGCATCTGGTTGTCCAAATTCACTCGCATGATTAACCCAGCGAATCGAAACATCTTCTTCATATAAAAATGGTTCCAAATCACTGTAGTTTGAAATAAAAGGTAGCTGGATGACTGCAATATCAAGTGTCCCTTTATTACTACGAGAAAATTGTGAAATGATCGATAATGAGTCTTCTCCATCGATCATATGATCCTCCACAAATGGCAATACACCTAATACCGGTACACCCGTTTTCTCTTCTAGCCACAAAACGCCATCTTCAAATAGGGTGATATCACCGCGGAATTTATTGATAATCACACCGGCAACTCTTTGCCTTTCTTTTGGTTCCAAAAGATCAAGTGTGCCAACAATACTAGCAAAAACCCCACCACGATCGATATCAGCTACAAGTACTACGGGTACATCTGCAAGTTCTGCAACCCTCATATTGACTAGTTCACGATCCTTTAGATTTATTTCAACAGGGCTACCTGCTCCTTCAATTACCACAACATCGAATTCTTCCTGCAGCTTGTGAAGTGATTTCTTAATCACAGCAATCCCTTTTTCATAAAAATTGTCTCGATACCCTCGCCCTGAAAGAGTCTCGATTGCTTTTCCTAAATAGACAACTTCTGAGTGAGTATCCGACCTTGGCTTTAATAATAAAGGATTCATCCACACAGTTGGCTCAATTCTAGCAGCTTCCGCCTGGATCCCTTGTGCTCTGCCAATCTCTTTACCGTCCCGTGTCACGTATGAGTTATTTGACATGTTTTGCGATTTAAACGGGGCGACCTTTACTCCTTCATTAGCCAATATTCTGCATAATGCCGTAACAATAAAACTTTTTCCAACATCTGATGCTGTGCCTTGAATCATGACCCCTTTCATCGACTCATTCCCTTCATGACAATTGGTATCCCCGCTTCTACTAAAAAGGCTTGATCCGCTTCATTTACCAAATGCTGATGGATTTGTCCAAGAATGCGGCCATATAAAAAAAGGATCTCCGTACCCAACAATGACTCATTTAATACTTCATTACTCACGACAATAATTGTTCCAGCACGATTTTTAATCGAAGTAATCCCTGTGATAATGTTTTCTTTCACCGTTTCTAAAAAAGACATATCCCACGTTTGCTTACAAGAAAACAGTTCATTATTTAACAGTGTTGTAACACAATCCAACAAAATAATATCCTGGTCATTAAAATCATCGACAAGCTTTCCTATTTGAACAGACTGTTCAATCGTTTTCCAATAGGATGTCCCTACTTTTCTATCGCGCTGGTGTTTTTCAATACGGTCCTTCATTTCTGAATCAGAAGGAACACCCGTTGCCAGGTAGATAAGTTTGCCTCCTGTGTTACTTGCTATCTCAACGGCTTTCCTCTCAGCAAAGCTGCTCTTCCCGCTTCTTACGCCGCCTGTTATGAAGATTAATGAGGATGCCGCCATTTCGCCAACACCTCCATTAGTTGATTATTTTCTTCATACCCCTTAATCGCAAACCGCAGCCATCTTCCTTCCAAGCCTGGAAAATTAAATGTATGTCGTGGGATGATGC
>JAIMAD010000193.1 GCA_023512145.1 Bacillus sp. (in: firmicutes)
ATAATATCAACTTCCTGAAGGGCTCTATCCAGATCATTCTTAATTAACCTTCTGACCTTTAGTGCTTTAAGATAGTAGGCATCGTAGTAGCCGTGAGAAAGCGCAAAGGTTCCAAGCATGATTCGGCGTTTGACTTCATCACCGAAGCCTTCTGCTCTTGTCTTTTTATATAAATCAATTAAGTTTTCTGCATCCTGGGCTCGGTAACCGTAACGCACGCCATCAAAGCGGGCCAGGTTTGCGGACGCTTCCGATGAAGAAAGCAGATAGTAGGCAGCGAGTGCGTATTTCGAATGGGGTAGTGATACTTCTTCCCACACTGCACCAAGACCCTCAAGAACCTTCAAGGCATCTAGCACCGATTGACGGACTGTTCCACTTACACCCTCGCCCAAATATTCTTTGGGCACGGCAATCTTTAGACCTTTGACATCACCTGTTAGGGCACTAACAAAGTTAGGAACGTTAACATTTGCCGAAGTCGAGTCCATTGGGTCAAGCCCTGAAATCGCTTGTAATAGGTAGGCATTGTCCTCAACCGTTCTCGTAATTGGTCCAATTTGATCAAGGGAAGAGGCAAACGCCACAAGCCCAAAGCGTGAAACACGGCCATAGGTTGGTTTTAGGCCAACAACACCACAAAATGAAGCCGGCTGGCGAATTGAACCACCTGTATCAGAGCCAAGGGCAAACAGGACTTCACCTGCTGCAACCGATGCTGCTGAGCCACCTGAAGAACCACCAGGAACTGTTTCAAGGTTCCATGGATTACGTGTTTTTTGAAAATGGGAATTCTCGTTGGATGATCCCATTGCAAACTCGTCCATGTTTAACTTGCCAATCGTAATCGTTTCCGCCTGCTGCAGCTTCTGAACGACGGTTGCATCATAAATCGGATCAAAATTTTCAAGGATTTTACTCGCACACGTTGTCCGTAACCCTTTGGTGACGATATTGTCCTTTACGCCAATAGGCATCCCAAACAACGAGCCTTTTGATCCGTCAGTAGAAATCTTTTCATCAAGCATTTTTGCCGTTTTCCTAGCCCTCTCTTCATCTAAGGTTAAAAAGGCCTTTACCTTATTCTCAACCTGATCAATCCGTTTAAACGATTCTTCGACAAGGTCGGATACTGTTACTTCTTTCTTATGTATTAGTTCATGCAGGTCTGACACTTTATAATCAAATAAACTCAACTTTTTTCCCCCTTACTCTCCCATAATCGAAGGTACTTTAATTTGGCCGTCCTGATGCAAAGGTGCATTTTTTAATACCTCTTCAAGTGGTAATCCTTTTTGTGCAACATCCTCGCGCAATACATTTTTCATATCAAGCACATGGAATGTAGGCACTACATTCTCCGTATCTAATTCATTTAACTGCTCCGCGAAGGTAATAATCGCATCAAGCTGTTTGGTAAATTTAACAGCCTCTTCCTCCGTTATCGCTAGTCGTGCCAAGTTGGCAACATGTTTGACCTGCTCAGTTGAAATTCGTGACATTTTTAATAACCCCCCATCCCTTTTTGCCGTTGGTATATTACTATTGATAATACCAAACTTTTCAGTCTTACCGCAATCATTCAGGTATCAGTATTGACAGATGCTATGAATTTTAGATTAATAGTCGATTTTTTTTTCGGATAGTTGACTCTTTTATTTTCCAATTTGCTTTCACCCACAGACAATAATGGTCTTCTTGCCTTATACTATTGTTATTAAGAAATGAATCTAGGAGTGTAATTGAATGAAAAAACGAAAACGGAAGAAGTTTAAAACCTTTTTCGTCCTATTTATACTATTTTGTGCTTTGGCTATGGTTCAAAATTATTTTCAACAAAGAGCTCAAATAACTCCACTTACGGTAAAAAGTGACCCTTTTGCGGACGTAAAAAAGTATAGTCCTTTAATTCACGATGAATTAGCAAAATATCAACTGGAAAGTCATACTGCGCTCCTTACAGCCTTAATGCAACAAGAAAGTCGTGGCAAAGGCGGGGATCCGATGCAGGCTTCCGAATCTGCTGGATTAGCAAGAAACACGATTACAGATCCTAACCAAAGTATTCAAGCTGGCGTAAAACATTTTCAGCAGACACTCACTTACGGGAAAAAGAAGAAGGTTGATTTTCCCACTATTATTCAATCCTACAATATGGGAATGGGTTATATTGACTATGTCGCACAATATGGTGGTAAACATAGTGAAGCGTTAGCGAAGAATTTTTCTCTTCTACGTGTCAAAGAAAAGCCGACTATTTATACCTGTGGGGGTAATAAAAGTAATTTTCGTTATCCCTACTGTTATGGTGATTTTACCTATAGCACCAAGGTAACAAAGAACATTCAATTATTAGCTGATAGTGTTCCAGTAACTGGAAGTAAAAAAACAACCGGTGAATCCTATTAAAGATTCATTGGTTGTTTTTGTTAGTTTGTACCCTTTATAAAACAAAAATTTAGTTGGTTCCTTTGCGATTACCTACTTGTTTTGTGTTTTCTTTAACAGACGCCTCTTCTTCACATTTCTGATTAGTAAAATAAATTTAATTAGGATAAACCCCAGGATAGCACCTAAAGTATTTAAAATTAAATCATCGACATCGAAACTTCCAACCTCAAGTACAAGTTGAAGAAGTTCAAAGGTCAAACTTAAGCAAAAGGCCGCCAATATGACAGTGAAAAATTTTTGAAATCTTTTCGATAATAATGGCAAAATAAACCCTAAAGGTGCAAACCCAATGACGTTCCCCACTAAATTCCCAATCCGAATAGATAAGTTTACATCGGCTATATACAAATAAAAATTAATTGTTTTAAAAGGAATAAAGTTATTTGAACGCCAACGATAATCGTTGTTATAGAATGGAAAAGAGCTAATAATTTCTGTTACCGGAATATCTTTGAATAAAATTAGTTTAGTTAGAATTACTAGATACAGACAAAGTAAAATTGTAAAAGAAATTTTTCTCAAAATGCGCATTCGTTCACTACTCTCAAATAAATTACAACCACTATAAACGTACCACATATCTTCACGTGGGTGTATTATTTTTTTATAGAACAGGAGGATTCTAATGTCCGAACATCTATTTCATTTAACTGCAAACTGGCCTGGATTACGCAATGGTGTTGGAGAAATTGAGGTTGGGAACTTAAAGTCGAAAGTATCGATCCCACCAGAAATGGATGGTCCTGGGATTGGGACCAACCCCGATGAAATGCTGCTGGGTGCAGCTGCAACCTGCTATATCATTACACTTGCCGCGATGATGGAACGCAGTCAACTAAAGAAGGAAAATTTAACGATGACGTCAGAAGGAATCGTTGATGTAACGAGGGGAGTTATCACCTATAAAAAAATCATCCATCGTCCACACATTATCTTGAAATCGGACGCCACTGATTCAGACCTTCAACTTGTCCTTAATCTTGCCAAAAAAGCAGAGGCCACTTGTATGATTACGCGTGCCATTCAAGGGAATGTGGAAGTTGAATTACATGCAACTGTGGAATTATCGTCGGAAAAGAATAAGCGTTCACACCATCCTCCGAAACAATCTCAATTGCGATTCAAAGAAAATTGACCAATCCTCAATATCGGATTGATCAATTTTCTTGTTTTTGATTTTCTTCATTAACGATTAAATAGCTTTCCAAAAAAGCCTTTACTCTTTTTGACTTCGGCTTGTTCTGGCACCTCATTGGTTATCTGAATTTCTACCTTGTCAATGGCATGATCCATAGCTAACACTAACCCGATTTCCGTGTCGTGATCCTTATTCGTCACAATGGTATGTTCAATGTTATTTTTGGCTGCCATTTTTACATACTTCGATAATTCCTCATAGTTCATATTTCCATTCAGAAAAAGTTGTGCTTGAGGGTATTCCTTCATATTTTGCTGTATTTGGGGATATACTTCAGACTCAGCAACCTGGCTTTTCTCTAGGACCACAATGATCCGTTCACGTATGGTCCCTAAGTATATTCGCCTCTCATCCGGTTTTGTTTCCAAAGCACCATATATCCCTTGCTGCAGAATTTCATCAACTGTAGGCTTTTTCAAAAAAATCATCTCCATTTAAAAAGGCTATTACTTATCTATGATAATACCCTAAAAAACGTTCCATTCCAAAATTGCTCGCGAATTTTGGTCTAGAGACAATATACCTTAGCCATTCATGAAGACCAAAAATCAGCGCTTCACCACAAGAGACTGAAAATGGTGAAAAACCTTCAATACTAATTCTATGACTGGGAGAGGGTGTCGCTTAACTTTGGTGCGTTAGAGCCCATCAGTTACTCTGGCTCGAACGACCACTGTGCACCACAGACTGTCGCTCCTTTCGCGAAGCACTTATGGTAGATTATTCCTTTTCTGATTGTTGTACCACCCTCCAATTATAGAACCATGGAAAGGAGATTCAAACATTTTCAACGAAAACTGTAATTCTTTAAGTTAATTGACTGGATTTAAGAGAACGTCTGCACACACGGAGCCATGGAAAGCACAAGTGTTTATTGGAAACCAATCGTAAATCTCTTAAAGTTTGAGGAAATCGGATTTTTGGTCGTCATTGCCCAGCATATGAAAGCTCTTCCTGGTCGTAAAACCAATGTCAAAGACTCAGAATGGCTCGGACAGCTTTTGCGTTACGGACTGTTGAAAGCCACTTATTTTCCGAATCGAAATCAACGAGGGCTTAGAGAATTGGTTCGTTATCGCAGGAGAGCATTATTGAAGAACGGGCCAGACAGAATAATCGAATCCTAAAATTGCTTGAAGGTGCAAACATTACGCTTGTTTCCGTAGTTTCAGATATTGTGTGTGTTTCTTCTAAAGATATGCTTCACGCGATTGCCGATGGAGAAGATCATCCTGAGAAGCTGACAAACTTGGCTCGCTGAAACTTTTAAAAAAAAAAGGGAAGAATTGGAGCTAGCTCTTAAATTCAAAATAAATCCTCATCAACGCCATATGTTGAAGGCAATTTTACATCATTTTGATTTTTGAGTGATCAAATCGATAGGCTTGATCAAGAAATAGCGAAGGGGATGAATGTTTATCAAGAGAATTTTGAACGGCTGGATTCCATTCCTAGCATAGCCCCCAGAATGACTGAGCAAATCTTTTCTGAAATTGGACCAAATGTAGGAGAGCAGTTCCCCAGTACAGCCCATGGGTAGGGCTCGTCCCAGGGCATAACGAAAGGGCTGGAAAAGGAAAGTCTTCTAAAACCAAAAAAGGAAACAAATACTTACGATCCGCACTAACCGAAGCAGCTCATTCAATACGAGATTCCTAAACCTATCTTGCCGCACTATATCGTCAGACCGCAATACGAAAAGGGAAGAAACGAGCCAGAATCGTCATCGCTCATGCGATTTTGCGAATCTACTATTATCTTTTAACACGAAAAGAGATTGTAGACCTGGGTGCAGACTACTTTGATAAGAAGTTACAGCAATCAATTGTTCGACATCCCCTACGAATACTTGAAAGTTTAGGCTACACTATTCCATTAAAAGAACCTGAAGCATCTTGGAAGGTTACACTTTCTTACAATAGATCCATGAAATAAGCACTCTCCACTTTTTTAAAAACGAATGTGCAAAGTCCTATTTAAGATTGCCTTTTTCCGTAGTTATGGTAGTTTAAATACATTTTCATAATCGATTAATCTGTCAGGACTGTGACTTCCTGTTGTGCATGCACCTGTTTTCCAGAGGATATGCCGGTTTTAGACCATAAAAAAAGCCTGGTTACCAATACCAGGCTTTTGCTTTTGCTTTTGCTTTCTCTTTTACGGCCTTGCACTTGAAACCGCTGTCCAGCCACTGTACACTTTTACTGTACCGACCAACCTGTAGGTCCTTAATTTATAATAATAGGTTCTTCCGGTTGTCAATCCAGTATTGGTGTAATACAGGGAGGTCGTATTTTTGACAAGGCTGTATGTTCCGGTGCTGGAAGTCGCCCTATACACTTCATACGCGCTTGCCCCTGTTACCGCACTCCAGGTTGTTTTGATGCTTGTTGAACTGTATCTTGCTGCCTTGAAATTAGTTGGGACGGACGGGATTGGCTTGGCTGAGACCACTGTGGTATAACCGCTGTTTACTTTGGTTGTCCCGACCATTCGGTACGCCTTGATTTTGTAATAATATACTTTGTTGGTAGTAAGCCCTGTGTTCGTGAAGCTCGTTGCGGTCGTGGTTTTACCGACTAAGGAATACGTCCCCGTTGAGGAGGTTGCACGGTATACTTCATACCCGCTAGCTCCACTAACGACAGTCCAGCTTGTTTTGATGCTGGAATAAGAAGCGGATGCTGCCTTCGGAGAAGATGGGACCGCTAGTACTGGCTTTGCGGAAACAACCGGGCTGAATGCACCGTAAATCTTTGTGCCATCTTCAAATGTATAATGTGTCTTGATTTTATAGTAATACGTTGTGCCGGTATTCAAGCCTGTGTTTGTGTAATAGGCGGTAGGATGGGCTATGCTGGCAATTTTCGTAAAGGTTCCAGTGCTAGATGTTGACCTGTAAATGTCATAACCGTCTACCCCTGTTGCAGGAGTCCATGTCAGCTTTATGCTATTATATGAACTCGCTGTCGCTTTCGATGTAACGACAGGCTCAATGTAGGAAGAGTCGGTTGTAAACCACTTGTAATTGGTTGCACCCGTTGTCTTGTTCACGCCTGTACCAATCCTGATCACCGGGAGGCCGGCTGTCTTTTTGACAAGAATCCCATACCATACTTCGGACGATGCACCAGGGTATAATTCAACATCGAATTCACCCCGTCCTGCTAATTGTTCTGAAAACGTGGCGGTCTCAATTGGGGTGATTTTCTGCCCCGCCGTTGTATAGAAATTATTATAGCTGAAAATGAGATCAGGGGCCATCATGGGTTCTTCTGGTCCGGAAATATAGGATATATCAAAACCCATCAATATCCACTGTTAATCCACTGCCGGAATCCGGTTGAATTCATTTTCATATTGAATGATTTCGTTGGCTTCATCACCAACATACATATCAAATTGCTGCAAATCCACCACTTTAGGTGTGTCGAAACTGTATTCCTGCAAAGTGAACTTGTGATAATCCCATGCACTGTACGGTGTCGCTCTGTCCCCTACTGCTGCGAAAGCTTTTACTGGAATTAAGGAGACTACTAACAGAAAGAAAAAGGACAATAAAAAGATGGCAACCTTGCTGTTTCTCATGTTTTCCTCCTAGATAAGATATTTTCGGTATAGATAACCCATTTATTCTCTTTTTTACGGGTGCATCCATCCATTTTTTATTTTACAATCTTTGAGTTAATCTCACAATACATTCCCCTATTCTAATTTTTTGGTAGTAGAAACAGTTGGTCACCATTTATTCAAAAGAAAGATTCTCTGCATGAAGAAAAACCAAAATGAGGATGCTGAAACCACGAAAAAATATAAATCAATTATAGGTATAACAGCTAGGCAGTAAAAATAGAAACATAGGGAGATCAACACTCTATGTATTATTTTTTAAACTAACCTACCAATTAGCTATCCATGAAGCGCAAAAATCAGTACTGCAACACAGAGAATGAAATGGTTAGTAAGTGGCAATACTCATACTGATCTTAGTCCAGTCAATCCTAATCCATAGACTTATTAATTAACGCACTCCTCTTTTTTTAACAATTGTGCAGTGTCTTCTTAAGTATTGTCATTTTTCTAATCTTGAGGAACTCATTTTCATGATAGTTGAACAAGAAATGAATAATATTTTCCGTAAATATCAAGTCCAACTACCTTCTTATCTTTATCATCAATTTCTAAAACAATTTCTTTAGCAAATGTAATAAAAGTTCGAATAGTCACTGAATTCTTTAATTTTTCCTCTTAAATCCATCCTGTTGGTTGTAGTTATATTGAACCATCTAAAGGGTTTTCCACTGGACCATTCATTTTCATTGCACAACCAGATGTCATTTTTTGATTTTATCTTTGCCAATGTTTTCTCTCTAACTTGTGATAATACAAATAAGTTCTCCTATTTTCTCAGTAAAACTTTCTTTATATCCTATTTTGTAATCAATCATTAAG
>JAIMAD010000194.1 GCA_023512145.1 Bacillus sp. (in: firmicutes)
ATCTTGACGAATCGTCTCTGACAATTTACTCCTGACTACAATACTTCCCCGCATCGATTCAACTTTCACAAGAGAATTGTCTTGAATGCCATATTTCACGGCAGTCCTCGGGTGAATTTCCATAAATGCTTCAAAATTTCTAGCTGCTAACGATGAGCTTTTTCTTGTTTGTACACCTGTTAAATAGTGTGACATGACCCTCCCTGTGGTTAAATAGAGCGGAAAATCCGGACTTGGATGTTCTTTCGGAACGATTGGGTTGTTTGTAACAACAACCATAACCGCTAAACCATCTGGATGCGCAAAAGATTTTTCAAATAATCTTTCTGTTCCTTTATGGTCAAGGTCTGGACACGGCCACAAAATGCCGCCTTCCTTTCTTAGGCGATCATATGTTATGCCATAATAATCAGCAATTCCCCCACGACTTGCCACTCTTAATTCAGTAAAAATCTCTTCTGCAGATAAAAAGGAAAAGTACTCCCCTGCTCCAAGAATAGTTGCGATATCACAAATGATTTGCCAATCATGCTTTACTTCTCCTGGTAACGGAAAGCTTGCTTCCCGCAATGTGATACGCCCTTCTAAATTTGTCATCGTTCCTTCATCCTCTAAATAGGAAGAAGTAGGTAAAATTAAATCTGCTAATCTAGCCGTTTCGGAAACAAACAGATCAACTACCACAAGGAACTTTAATTTTTCCAATGCCTTTTTGACGAAGTTAGCATTTGGATTAGAGACAATTGGATTGGAGCACATTAAAAACATGCCGGTTATTTCACCTTCATTTATCTTCTCGATCATTTCGTAAGCCGATACACCTTTCCTTGGCAAATCATCCTTTTTGATTCCCCATAGTCTGGCAATAAACGCTCTGTGTTCTTCCTTTTCAATCATCCGATACCCCGGAAGCTGGTCTGCCTTTTGGCCATGCTCTCTTGCTCCCTGCCCATTTCCCTGTCCCGTGATGGCTCCGTAGCCTGAATTTACTTTTCCAATTTTACCGGTAGCGATTAGTATATTAAGGAAATTACGGACAGTTGCACAACCATCTGTTTGTTGTTCAACACCCCTTGCTGTAAAAATCATCCCTGATTCTTCTTTTCCAAACATGGTAGCAGCTTTTCGAATTTGATCACTAGCTACACCGGTCATCATGGCAATTTCCTCCATATTTAATGAAGAAACATACTCTTTCACTTCCTCAAAGCCCTTTGTCCGTTCCTGAATAAACACTTCATCTATATAATTGTCATCAATGATCACCTTTAATAATCCATTTGCTAAAGCTGCATCCATCCCCGGCTTAACTTTTAGGTGTAAGTCAGCTAGCTTTGTGGTTGCTGTTTCTCGCGGGTCAATGGCAATGATATATGCGCCATTTTCTTTCGCTTTCTCAAAGTAAGGGATAATTGTCGGCTGGCATTCTGCAATATTTGTACCTGCCAAAATAATACACCTTGTGAAGGGAATCTCAGATAAGCAATTGGTTAAACCTCTGTCCATTCCAAATGTTTGACTTGCTGCTGTAGCCGCTGCGGACATACACAAACGCCCATTATAATCTATATACTTCGTTTTTAATGCTACTCGTGCAAATTTGCCAAGTAAATAGGCCTCTTCATTAGAGATTGATGCACTTCCGTAAACTGATAATGCATTTAGCCCATCTTCCGCTTGAATCTTGGTGAAATTTTTCTTAATATGGTTTAGTGCTTCCTCCCAAGAAATACGGACAAATTCACCATCTTTTTTTAATAATGGGTACTTAATTCGATCGTTGTGCAAAGGATGTTGATGTGCATTCATACCCTTGATGCATAAACGACCTTCTGAAGTTGGATTATCTTTTCCAACCGTCGTATACTTTTTTCTTGAGACAATGGATTGTTCAATCAACTGCATCTTACACTGCATGCTGCAAAACGGACATTGTGTATCATACCTTTTTTTCGATTGAACTTCTTGTTGCTTCATACGGAAATATTTTAATAATAACTCAGTCATGATTCCTCATCCTTTGCGCATAAATTTCTTTGATTCGTTTTCGCACTATGATACTATGTGGTTTCCAACTTCATGCATTTTAGGGTGGTCATTATGAGTAACTATTCTCCGAGTTCCTATGCTGAGGTGCACCTAATTGCTGAAACAGTTGCTGACTAAGTTCAGAATCAAACAATACTTCTCTTACATGAATTAAACCAACTCGTTCAATCCATTGCCAAGTGCGTTCTAAGTAATTAGCTGTCTCTCGATAATATTGTATAAAGCAGCTGATAATGTGAATTGCTTCTTCATTCGTCTCTGCAACACATAATAAATCACCGGCACGCAGGTGACGCCCACTGCTCCCACCGACATAAATTTCCCAGCCCCTGTTAATCCCGATAACACCTATATCTTTCGTTGTTGATCCGGCACCATTATGCATACATGCAGATATGCCCATCTTGATACGATATGGTGTGGCTATAAACTCAAATCTTTTTTCCAAATCCACAGCAAGTTTTAGAGATGGATGTTTGTCACATTGACAAACATGTTCACCAATACAGGTTTTAACGTTTTGAACTGTATGGCCATATTTCGAACTTAGCGGCATATCTAAATCAGTCCAAAGTTCTGAAAGATTTTCTTTTTTCACCCCCATTAAATGAACTCTTTGTTCACTTGTAAGTGCAACATGGGTTATCCCATACTTTTCTACCACATTTGCAATTTTCCGCAATTCCTTAGCATTCGTTATGCCACCATACATTTGCGGGATAACCGTATATAGCTTATCGCTTTGGACCGTCGCATTCATTTGTTCGTTTAGAAAAAGCGTTTCTTGTTTAACCACATACTCTGGATAAATCATCCCTAAATAATAATTGAGCGCTGGTCGGCATGTTGAGCAACCTTCGCTATGCTTCCACCCAAGTACCTCTATCACTTCCTGAACAGATGTTAAATTTTGCAGTTGCATCTCAGCGACTACTTCATCTTCTGTTAATGCGGTACAGGAACACATTACCTTTTGTTCAATCACTTCATCAAAAGAATCACTGTGAATGTATGCCAAAAGTTCTGTCACTAAGGGCTTACAACCTCCGCAAGAACCAGAAGCCTTTGTACATTGTTTCACCTCTTCAACAGTTGTTAATCCTTTTTTATGGACGGACTCTATAATCGCCCCTTTTGAAACAACATTACAATTGCAAATAATATCACTACACGCCATCGAAGCGATTGAACGTTCACTCGTACTTGATAATTGGAACAGTTTATCTTTTTCCTCTGCAGATATCTCCTTTTGCTTTAAGATGATGTTAAGTATTTTTGTACTAGCCCTTGTTTCTCCAAACAAGACAGCACCAACAATTTTACGTCCTTGAAAGACGACCTTTTTATAAACACCATCCAATTCATCAAATGTCATGATTGATTTTGTCGTTTCATCACCAATGAACTGTCCAACAGAGAACACATCAACACCAGATATTTTCAACTGTGTGGAAAGGACGGAACCTTGGTAGCCCTGGTATTTTAGATTACAAATATGCTTTGCTACTACTTTCCCTTGCTCATATAGAGGTTTGACCAGCCCATAGACTACGCCTCGGTGTTCAGCACACTCGCCAAGGGCATAAATAGTTGGGACACTTGTTTGTAAATAGTCATTAACAACAATGGCCCGATTTGTTTCAATTCCAGTTTCTTTGGCCAACTTAATATTCGGTCTGACTCCTGCAGCCATTACCACTAAATCGGCTTCTACTTCCGTCCCATCTTTAAAACGTACACCCTCTGCACGACTGTCCCCAATTATTTCCTTCGTCTCTTTTTTTAAAAGAAAGTTCATGCCCTGATTCTCTAACTCTTTTCGTAGCATAATTGATGCTGTTGAATCAAGCTGTCTCTCCATTAAATAACCAGCAATATGAACAACATTCACTTCCATCCCAAGGTTTAACAATCCTCTCGCAGCTTCTAAACCTAATAATCCCCCGCCAATAACGACTGCTTTTTTATATTGCTGGGAAGTTTCTATTATTTTTTGACAATCTTCCATTGTCCGAAATGCACTAACTCCTTCTTTATCAACACCAGAGACAGGAAGAATAAATGGGGTAGACCCAGTTGCAATAATTAGCTTGTCATAGTAAACTTCCCTTTCTTTGTCCGTTTTTACAATTTGATGCTCCTTATCAATTTTTACGACTGTTTCGCCTGTAAATAGCTGTATTTGATTCTTTTTATACCATTCGCGATCATTTAGTGTAATCTCTTCAAACGATGCCCTGCCTTGAAGTATGGACGACAATAAGATTCGATTATAGTTACCATGTGGTTCACTTCCAAAAATAATAATCTCAAAAGAATTGGGGCAATCGTTTAAAATTTCCTCAACGCAACGTACTCCCGCCATTCCATTCCCTACTACTACAAGTTTTTGTTTATACATTCAAAAAACCTCCAAAAAGTCATGAATGATCAGCTGAAATTATTATTATTTCATAAAATTCAGAAAAATATAGCAAGTATGTGACATTGCCTCACACAAAAAGATCTTTGTGTGCTCCAGTGCCTGACACCACATGAACTTTATGGAAATTTCGCAAAAAAAAAGGACCCATCCTCATAATTTTTCCAATTAGAGGACAGGCACTAAGAGTAGCAATAGTAGCTAAAAGTAACTTGTGAGAGAGTGTCAAAATGAAACTCTCTCGTTTTTTTTATTTCAAGTCTTCAACCGAATCAATATCGAGATATTCTGGAACAACCAAACCATTTTTCGTCCCATGAAGATTTCGTCCCAGGTCAACGAGATCGTTTTTATAGGTATTATAATACTCAGCATGGGTAGTCGGGAGCCATGCAGCAACCATGGCGTCAACACTACCGTTGGCAACACCGGCAAACATAGGACCAACCTCTACTTGGCTTAATGTCACATCATAGCCATTTTGCTCAAGCACCTTGCCAACGATATTTGTACTGGCGATTTCTGTGTCCCAAGCAACAAAGACAAGATTGACACTTTTACCATTTCCTGGCTGAGCACCGTTCGTCCATTTGCCCACTTTGTCAGGATTGGCATCAATCCATTTTTCAGCAGCTTCAGCTGGATCCGTCCCATCGGCAACATCGACCATCACTTCTTCCATATCACTCGTTTCCCAAGAAAATTGATCAAGAATTTTATAAGCACCTGGAACATCTTTTTCAAGGCCTTTTCTTACGAGTGTGTGAATATCTTCTGCCCCTCCAAAGGATCCCTTTGGGTCTTCGAGATATTTCAAATCGAAGGAAGAAAACATCCAATGCGGTGACCAGCCAGTGACAATTATCGGTTCTTGATTACTATAGGCTTTCTTCAATTCAGCAACCATGGCAGCTGAAGAACCTTCAACAAGCTTCCACTGATCCAACCCGTAATCTTCGATTGCATTACCAGTAAGATTCATTAATCCTGCACCTGGTTCAATCCCGATGATTTTATAATCCGTTTGGACACCTATATCGTTTGTATTCTCGTTCACAGTTTTAGGATCTTTTGGAATTGCTACTACAATCGCAGTACCTACTATAAGAACAGCTAAAAGTGAAAAAGCTATTTTCGGTTTAATGATATGTTTGTAGGCTGGGTTGCGTAAGTTTTGCGTAATACGGTCGAGAATAATGGCAATGAAGACAATAGATAAGCCAGCTTCAAAACCTTGTCCAACGTCAATTTGACTGACAGCTCGGTAAACATCTGCCCCAAGTCCTGGTGCGCCAACTAATGATGCTGTCACCACCATCGATAGGGCGAGCATAATACTTTGGTTAACTCCTGCCATAATCGTTGGAGTAGCCAAAGGTAATTGGACTTTGAATAATTTCTGACTATTACTTGCACCGAAAGCATCTGCCGCTTCAATTAAATCTTTCGGCACTTCCTGAATGCCAAGATTGGTCATTCGGATGGTTGGTGCAATAGCGAAAATAAACGAAGCAATGATTCCTGGTACTACCCCTATTCCAAAAAATAAAATGGCGGGTATTAAATATACGAATGCAGGCATTGTTTGCATAAAATCTAAGATCGGTGTAATGATGTTACGCACTGTATTTCTTTGTGCACACCATATTCCAATAGGTATTCCAATGACTATCGTGAACAGTCCTGATAATATCACGATGGCAAGTGTTTGAATACTTGATTCCCAATACCCAAGATTATCAATTAATAAAAGACTTACGAGTGCAAATAGTCCTAAAGGCCATCTGCTGGTATAGGTAACCAGTAAGGCTAAAATAATCATTAATACAAGAGGAGGACCTGCACTCATTAAATCAACTAGGAGATCTAATATTGCCTCGATTGTATTTGCTATAAAAGTAAAAATTTCAGCAAATGTAACAGTTAACCACTCCACAAATGAGTCGATCCATTCTCCTAGCGGAATTTTCTCCATATTCATAGAATCACTCACTCTCCAATTCATTCAAAGCATTTTTATTACCGGACAAAGCTGCAATTACAGTTCCCCGAATAATGATTCCTTTTAACCGTCTGTGTTCATCAATAACAGATAACGGCAGGGTAGCGGTCGACATTTGATCCATCAAATCGGCAAGGAGTGTATCCTCAGCGACAGTCGGGATATTTGTTGTCATCGCTTCAGCAATGGATTGGTTCTCACCAATGGCCTTACGAGCTTGTTCAGCCGTTAGTGCACCCAATAGTTTTTGCTTACGGTCCACGATAAAAATGCTAGAATATCCTTGCTTGCTCATAATTTCAAGGGCAACCCTTGGCCCTCGGTCTACGCCAACTTTTTCCCCCCTTATCATTACGTGAGAAGCTGTCAGTACTTTTGATAAGTCAACATCTTCAACGAATTTTTCGACAAAATCATTCGCTGGATTCATCATGATTTGTTCAGGCGTTCCCAGTTGAATGATACTGCCATCCTTCATCAAAGCAATTCTGTCCCCAATTCGTAGGGCTTCATCTAGGTCATGGGTAATAAATATTATTGTTTTTTGGTATTTTTCTTGAATTTCTAGTAGTTCATCTTGCATATCTTTCCGAATTAATGGGTCAAGGGCACTGAACGCTTCATCCATCAATAAGATATCCGTTTCATTTGCAAGGGCCCGAGCAAGTCCAACCCGTTGCTGCATGCCACCACTCATCTGTGATGGAAGTTGGTTTTCATAACCCTTTAAACCGACAACCTCCAATGCCTTCATCGCTTTTTTTCGACGTTCATCTGCAGCTACTTTCTTAATTTCGAGACCAAACCAAGCGTTTTCTAGGATGGTTTTATGAGGAAAGAGGGCAAAGTTCTGAAAGACCATGCTTATCTTCTTTTGTCTGAATTTCCTAAGTCTTGTCGGATTCATCTTCACGATGTCTTCATTTTTAATCAAGATCTCTCCGATTGTTGGATCAATCAACCGGTTAAATATTCGGATTAATGTTGATTTTCCGCTTCCCGATAAACCCATTATGACAAAAATCTCACCTGGATAAATGTCAAAGTTAACGTTATTAACGCCCACTGTTTGTCCTGTGATTTTTAAAATTTCTTTTTTTGACTTACCCTTTTTCAATAAATCGATGGCCTCTTTCGGATTTTTACCAAATATCTTCGAGACATTCCTGACTTCAACGTATGGATCCATCAAATCACCTCATTTTATTAATCACCTATACCCAAATTAGTTTTTCCTATTTTGTTGCCTTTATGAAAATTACCAATGGAAAAGGGAAAAGAGGGATGAACAGTTGATCTAAATGATTGATCAAAAAAATCGTAGGATTGATGTTCCACATATTCCTAGTAGCAACACAAAAAGGATATGAAACCTTCTCTTTAGAAGAAAAGTTTCATACCCATTTACTCATTTTTGTGTTTTTGTTTAA
>JAIMAD010000018.1 GCA_023512145.1 Bacillus sp. (in: firmicutes)
GTCTTAGAATTTCTTGAATATACCTTTCCCACTTCTTCGCCCCTTAAGATACGAAATGCTCCTTCAGCAAGCGCTTGAAGCTCGTTTTCACCAGGTTGAACAATCACATCGGCAATCCAATTAATCCTATCGGTAATTGATTTTACAAATCCTTTACCATATGCAAGCCCACCTGTTAAAACGATGGCATCCACTTTTCCCGACAGGACTGCACTTGCAGCGCCAATTTCCTTGGCCACCTGATAGGCCATTGCATCATAAACGAGCAATGCTTCGCTATCACCAGCTTCAATCCTTTTTTCCACTTTAACCGCATCATTTGTCCCAAGGTAGCCAACGAGGCCACCTTGCCCAACAAGCTTCTTCATGATTTCTTCACGATAATGTTCACCCGAGAAACATAGTGCTACTAAATCACCTGCTGG
Source organism: Bacillus sp. (in: firmicutes) (assembly GCA_023512145.1). Classification (GTDB taxonomy): domain Bacteria; phylum Bacillota; class Bacilli; order Bacillales; family Cytobacillaceae; genus Neobacillus. The sequence continues at coordinate 426 of JAIMAD010000018.1, forward strand.
CACTGTTCCGGCACGTTCTGGGCTAAAGGGTCCATCCCCATGAAGGCCGTTGTTTACATCGACAACCTTCCCTTGTTTGTGGACACCAACGGTAATTCCACCCCCCATATGGGTGACTATTAAATTCAAATCATTGTATTTTTTCCCTAATTCTTTTGCAACCCTTCGTGCGACTGCTTTTTGATTTAACGCATGAAAAATGCTTTTTCGTTCAATTAAGGAAAACCCAGAAATCCTAGCAATAGGTTCAAGCTCATCGACAACAACTGGATCAACAATAAAAGAAGGAATATTAAGAGCAGTTGCAATTTCACTAGCAATAATCCCACCTAGATTTGATGCGTGCTGTCCATAATTACCAGACCGTAAATCCTGAAGCATCAAGTCGTTAACTGGATATGTTCCACCTTCAATCGGACTCAACAAACCACCCCGGCCGCATACTGCAGACAATTTAGAGATATTAATCCCCTCATTATCCAATGTTTCCAAAATGGTTGTTTTTCTAAATTCATATTGATCAATTATATTTGCAAATGAGTTAATACCCTCTATCTCGTGTCGTATTGTTTTTTCAAAAATGGAAATCTCATCATCAAAAATTCCAATCTTTGTGGATGTTGAGCCTGGGTTGATGGCGAGAATCCGATATTCTTTATCCTGCAACGTCTTTGACCTCCAATTTGGTTTTCTTACTAATTGACGGTTTTTTGGGTCCCATCCCCTCTGAGCCTGCAATCTGTCTGAATAACCCCATTTGTTCAACCTGTATACAAAGAGGTTGAGTGGTCATTAGTTTAATATTATTAACAATACCAAAAAATACTTGCCTTATAAAGGCAGAGCGCTGAATCTCCCATTCAGCGCTCTGTCATTACTTATTTTCACCCTAATAATTTCTTATCTTGATATTCTATGACTGAGAATATGATGACCATTTTGCAAGAATTGGCTTCTTGAGTTTCGTATTCTTTCAATTCTTTCTTCTGCCATTCGGTCAGCTGCAACATATGTTGGAATTCCATCACGTTTTGAAATTTCAATTATCTTTTCAATAGTTGTATAGAGCTGTTCAACCTTTTTCATTGCCCGTTCTTGGTTATAGCCATAAAGCTCATCGGCAACGTTTATTACACCTCCAGCATTAATAACATAATCTGGAGCATATACAATACCCATTTCGTGAATAATATCACCGTGGTTTGGATCTTTTAATTGGTTGTTCGCAGAACCAGCAATAACTCTAGCCTTTAGCTGCGGAATTGTATTGTCATTAATTGTTGCTCCAAGAGCACATGGAGCATAAATATCACATTCCACACCATAAATTTCATCTGGCTCCACTGCTCGTGCACCAAATTCTTCTACAGCACGTTTCACAGCCTCTGAATTAATATCAGTTACAATGAGTTGTGCACCTTCTCCATGTAAGTAGCGGCACAGAGGATAGGCTACATTTCCAACACCTTGAACAGCAATCACTTTTCCTTCAAGTGAATCTGTACCGAAAGCCTCTTTTGCTGCTGCCTTCATCCCACGATAGACACCATAAGCAGTTACTGGAGACGGATTACCTGAAGAACCGAAGGCTGTGGAAATTCCAGTAACATAATCTGTTTCTTCATGGATTAAATCCATATCTGCAACCGTTGTCCCTACATCCTCAGCGGTGATATACCTGCCATTTAACCCTTGGATATAGCGGCCAAACGCACGGAACATTTCTTCATTCTTATCTTTTCTAGGGTCACCAATGATAACTGTTTTACCTCCGCCAAGATTTAAACCCGCTGCCGCATTCTTATATGTCATTCCTTTTGCCAAGCGAAGTGCATCTTCTATTGCAGCGTCTTCTGAAGCATATGTCCACATCCGAGTTCCACCCAAAGCAGGGCCTAATGTCGTATCATGGATAGCAATAATTGCTTTTAATCCTGATTGTTTATCCTGACAGAATACCACTTGCTCATAATCGTATTTTTCTAAGTACTTGAAAAGTTCCATTGTCCTATTCCTCCTCGAATGTTGACTACTATCTATTTGGTAACACGCAGCATAACCCAAGTGCTAATGAATAAAGCTTACTTTCAGCCGAATCAGCTCTGGATGTTAACACAATTGGTGCTTTCGCTCCAGCAATTACGGCACCAACCTTAGCGTTTGCAAAATAAATCAATGATTTATATAAGGTGTTTCCAACCTCAATGGTAGGTACTAATAAAATATCTGCATGCCCTGCCACCTTGCTGTGAATTCCTTTATGTTCTGCTGCAAGCATTGACACTGCATTGTCTAAGCCAAGCGGCCCATCAATGAGACAATTAACTATCTGCCCCCGTTTATTCATCATTGTTAATGCCGCTGCGTCCATTGTAGCCTCCATAGCAGGGTTCACCACTTCAACTGCAGCAATCGCGGCTACTTTTGGCAAATCAATTCCGATGGATCTTGCAAGTGAAACAGCATTTCTAATGATTTGTGCTTTTTGTTCTAAACCTGGAGCAATATTCATAGCCGCATCTGTTACAATCATGAGTCGATTGTAGCCTGGAATTTCAAATACTGCGACGTGTGATAAAACATTCCCTGTTCTAAGCCCATACTCCTTATTCAATACAGCCTTCATCATTATATTTGTGGGAATATTGCCTTTCATCAATACATTTGCTTCCTTATTAAAAACTGACTTGACCGCTAATTCAGCTGCAGTAGCAGTAGAATCAGCATGAACAATTTTCAACTTCCCTGCATCCATTCGTTTGTATGTCTTCGTTTCGATAATGGCATTAATTTTTTCTTTATTACCAAATAGGATAAAATTGGCGAGATTACGGTCAATAGCATCCATAACTGCTTCAATGACTACTAAATCTTCTGCAGATACAACTGCCACCGTATATGTACTTACATGGGTTGCTTTTTCTATCAGTGATTCAAGCAACAAGTTTGTCATCAACCCTTTCTCATATTCCTATAACAACAATAATGTAATATGCAAGTTCCATGCCAAACCTTAAAGTGTGAAAATACTTATTAATTCCAATTTCAATCACGCAATTTTCTTCATACTGTGAAGTTTATTGCATGCTATTTCTTTCAAGGTTATATTTTTCAAGCTTGTAATATAAATTCCTGACAGATAATCCCAGCGTTTTAGCTGTCAATGTCTTATTTCCATTTAAACGAAGAAGTGTCTGCTGAATAATTTTTGCCTCGTATTCATTCAACATTTTTGGTAAGGATTGATCAAACACAAATAAATCTTGGTTATTAGTAATTGGAGAATCATTGTCTATTTTTTTATTTTTTAATTCAGGTAAGTGTCGAACATCAATGAAAGTCTCATAATAATTCATAAAAATAATCGCTCGTCCAAGAATATTTTCTAATTCTCTTACATTACCCGGCCAGTCATAACCCATTAATTGCAGTAAACTTGCCTTGGTAATTCCTTCTACATTTCGACCATAATCACGATTTATTTTTTGGATCAGCAATTCGCATAAGAGAGGTATCTCTTCTTTTCGTTTCCTTAGTGGGGGAATCTGAATCGGCATACGATTTAAACGGTAATATAAGTCTTCCCTAAAGGTACCCTTAGCAATACCCCTTTCAAGATTGACATTTGTTGCAGCAATGACTCTAACATTAATGATTACAGGCTTGGTCCCACCCACACGGATGAATTCCTTCTCTTGCAGTACTCTTAGCAACTTTGCTTGGGTATTGACTGATAGTTCACCTATTTCGTCAAGAAAAATACTCCCATTATTCGCTTCTTCGAAGAAGCCTCTTTTTCCACCACGCATTGCACCAGAAAAAGCCCCTTCATCGTAACCAAATAACTCACTTTCTAACAATGTTTCCGAAATTGCTGCGCAATTAACACGGATAAATTTGTTATATTTCCGGTCACTTGCATTATGTATGGCATGGGCAAATAATTCCTTGCCGGTTCCAGATTCACCTCGAAGGAGAACTGTTGCCGGTGTTTTTGCTCCTAGTTTTGCCTGCTCAATCGCAAGCATCATTTCATCAGATGGACCGATGATATCCTCAAAAGTATATTTTGCTTCAAGTTTTCGGATTATTTGCCTGGCGCGGTTCAATTCTCTGTCGAGTGAGATAATTTCGGACATATCATGGATAACCCCAACACTACCTTTTAATTTCCCTTGCACGATAATCGGAGCGACATTCACAATAACTTCCCTTTTACTTGGTCCCACTCTCATTGGTACCCCTCGAACGGCTCTCCTTGTTTGCAACACCTGCATGTGCATACTTTCGCCTTCAGAAATATCTGTTGTCGCGGGTTGACCAATAACCTGTTCATGTGTAAGACCGGTAATCCGAGAGTATGCAGGATTAATTAGAATTCCCCGGCCAAACTCATCGACAACGGAAATCGCATCATCACTGGAATGGATAATGGCTTGAAGCATGGTTTGAATTTCCTTTAAATCAGTGATTTCCTCAGCAAGGTTAACGACCTCAGTAATATCTTTAAAAACAGCGAATGCGCCAAGTAAAGTCCCATTTTCTTCAACAATCGGAATCCGGGTAGTTATGATCTTCCTATCATTACTCAATACCATTTTTTGGTTTGCTTCAATCCTTTTTGATTCTAAGATTTGTGGCAGCCTAGTGGTTGGGATGACTTCGGAAACGGATTTTCCAATGGCTTGTTCTTTACTAACCCCGATAATTTCTTGGGCGCGTTTGTTGAACAAAATGACCTTTCCAAACATGTCAATAACAACCATTCCATCATTTGTAGCGTTGAAGATAAGTTCTTGTTGATAGGATTGATTTTGGTGCTTAACTACTAGTTCTTCCTTTTCTTCCAATAGCTTGGAAAGCAGAAACGCAACGCTTCCTGGAATCAATATTGTTTTTTTGTCTTTGCCATTTCTTAACTCTTGGAAGACCGCATCATTTCCAGTTACTTCAATAATAATATCAATGTTTTCAGTTAAAAACGGTTGCCAATCTATTCCCGTTTTTATCCCCTCTTCTTGGGCTAATAATACTCCTGGCGCATCTAAGTTTCGATCAATAACAAGCCCAACATTAAGTACTTCTGATTCTTTTAATATTTTCAGAATCGCAGTACCGCCCTTTCCAGCACCAACAATCATAACATTTTGCATTTCCCCGCCCCTTTAGAAACAGAAATTTATTTCATCCCATCCCAGGGAAAATATGCAACTTTTTTCATAAATCTATTTTAATCCGAAACACTAGCCATTACAAACTTTATCTATGTAATAGCATTTTCATGAGCTATAATCTAGATATAATTCACTTTTAAAATTTCAACGCGGAAGGATTTATTCAATGAAACGTATTATTGCTCTAAGCATTTTGGTGATTCCAGGTATCTTGGCCGTTTTTGGAATTAAACTAATGCGTGATATGACATTTGGGATTCTTCAAGTACCATTCCCTTTTTTATGGCTTCAATTTCTTGTAGGTTTACTTTTTTTTATTGGCGGCCTTGGATTTGTAGCAGGATTTATCTTCCATCGTGACCGTAAAAAAAATAAAGTTCAAACAAAGTTTAAACGATAATAAAGGTGTTAGCTTTTTTTCGCATTGTACTCTAGTCGCTAGGCTGCTGAACTAGACAAAAAAAGAGACCTCTATGGTCTCTTTTCATACTGTTTCCTTATTCTCATGGCCCTAACAGGATCATCAGTAATAATTGCAGTGCAATTAATCTTAAAAAAACGATGCATATCAACTTCCTTATTAACAGTATAGGGGCGAACTGCTATCCCATTTTCCATTGTGTTTATGAGTATATTATCTGACATCGAGGAATGTTTTGGGTGGATTCCTTTAGCTCGTATAGATTGTGAATAAATCCACGGCATATAAATCCCTTCAAGAAAAAGCGGAGCTGTCCCAATTTCCGGGGCTAATCTGTAACAATACACGATACTATAGTGATTAAATGAAGAAATAATTATCCTATCCGATAATCCTTGTTTTTGGACTAACTGGGTAACCTTTTCCTCCATTCCTTCATAGGGGAACAGTCCATTTTTCAGTTCAATATTACATAACAAATTATTGGTTTTAAGCCATTCAAGCACTTCTTCTAAAGCAGGAATTGGCTCCTTTCTCACCCCTTTTTTATTGGCATTCAGTTTTCTAATCTCTTTATATAAAAAGTCTTTGACAAACCCATTCCCACTCGTTGTTCGGTCCACCTTTTCATCATGAATGATGACTACCTCACCGTCTTTTGTTAAATGAACATCGAGCTCTAACCCGTCCGCACCCGCCTTCTTTGCTTCCACAAAGGCTCCCATTGTATTTTCAGAAAAAGTTTTGGTGTACCCACGGTGTGCAAAAATCTGTGTCATTTTTTCACTTCCCATCTTAAAATGGAGGTACTTGAACGAAACCATTCAAATTATACCTGAAACGACAATCAGAAAGTACCACGCCTTCTAATAGCTTATATAAAAAAAAAGCCTTCATTCCTAAAAATGAAGGCTTTTTTCCTTTTCCTATTCAGTTTAAGAAGCCCGATGCTCAAGCCGAAGTTTGTCAGCGACCATCGCAATAAATTCCGAATTTGTTGGTTTCGCTTTTGACATGCTGACAGTGTAGCCGAATAAAGAGGAAATGGAATCGATATTTCCTCGGCTCCATGCTACTTCAATTGCATGACGAATGGCTCGTTCTACACGGCTAGCGGTTGTATTGAATTTCTTCGCAATATCTGGATACAATACCTTCGTGATTGAACCTAAAAGCTCAATATCGTTGTAAACCATTGAAATGGCTTCACGTAAATATAAATAACCTTTAATATGTGCTGGGACACCTATTTCATGAATAATGCTTGTAATATGTGTATCTAAATTTTTAGGCTTTTGTTCCGAATGAGAACGGTAACTTGCTGAGGATTTCCGTGTAAATAAATTGCTGTTCCCACTAACTTGTCGAATATGGTTCCCGAGATTCTCCATGTCAAACGGTTTCAAAATAAAGTAGGATGCTCCTAGTTCGACTGCTTTCGTGGTAACATCTTCTTGACCAAAAGCCGTTAACATAATAACATTGGGAACCACTCCTTTTTTCAAATCACGGAGGCGTTCAAGAACAGCTAAACCATCAAGATGCGGCATAATAATATCTAAGACAAGAACATCAGGATCAGTAGTTGATAACATATCTAAGCAATCTTGACCATTATGAGCAATTCCGACAACTTCCATATCATCTTGGGATGAAATATAATCCTCTAATAATCCAACAAGCTCCCTATTGTCATCCACGACACAAACTTTAATCTTCTTCAATTCTGTTCCTCCTCAGGTTCAAATCATCATCTTTATTTCATTATTAATTTCTACTGTAGTCTCTTAATTCTATTCTAAATTAGAATTTCGACAATGCAACAAAAATTCCTTTCATTTTATTAATATTTCTTAAAATAGTGATAAATTCTTATCTTTTCTCTGTTTTTCTCTCCTTTTCGACGAAAATCGATACAATCCCAGTAAATGTATGTTTTTTGTCGAAAAATCATTATATAAAAAGACAAAATAGGGAGACCCCTATTTTGCCTTTTTTTAGCTTGCTTTATTTTTGGGCATTTCATATATGTTAATTCCAGCTTCATTAAGCATCCATTCAATGTGTACCCCGTAACCTGAGGTTGGATCATTTACAAAGACATGTGTAACAGCTCCGATAAGCTTTCCCTCTTGAATAATCGGACTTCCACTCATCCCTTGTACAATTCCACCCGTTTTTTCTAGGAGCTTAGGGTCAATTACTTTTATGACCATGCCTTTTGTAGCCGGAAACTTTTGCGGGATTGTGCTAACGATTTCGATATCAAATTCTTCTACGTGGTCATCATTAACTACTGTTAATATCTTTGCAGGTCCTTCTTTTACTTGATGGGATAATGCGATTGGCAATGGTTTATCTAAAACGCCATTTTTTAATTCTCTGTTTAATTCTCCAAAAATTCCGAACGGACTGTTCTTTTGGATATTTCCAACGACTTCACGGTCTGCAGAAAAACGTGCTAACTTTTCACCAGGATCACCGTGACTGCCTTTTTCAATTGACGTTACCGTGGAACGGACAATTTGTCCATCTTCGACAACAATTGGTTTTTTTGTATCCATATCAGATATGACATGCCCTAAGGCGCCATATTTCTTTGATTGTGGGTGCACAAAGGTCATTGTCCCAATTCCTGCCGCTGAATCTCTGATATATAAACCAAGCTTATAAATATTTTCTCCTTTGTCTTTTAATGGGGTCAGTTTTGTTGTAATTTTTCCACTTTCTCGACTAATGACCAAATCAAGCGCTTGCCCATTTTGTCCTGCTGTTTGCACAAATGGCGCAACATCTTTCATTTTACCTATCCTGTTGCCGTTGATTTCCGTAATGATATCTCCGATTTTTATCCCCGCAAGATCACCAGGAGACTTTTTCCCATCTATGGTATTAATTAAATGGTGACCAACAACTAATACGCCTACCGTATTTAGTTTTACACCGATTGATTGTCCACCTGGTACGACTTTAAAGTCTTTTAACACCTGTACATCGACCTTTTTTATTGGGATACCAGCAAACTCTAAGAGCATTTCATTGTTTCCATTTTTCGATGCCTTCATTGAAACCGTATGTTTTTCTTGATTTAGTGTGATTGTCTTATTGTCAGAAACTAATGCGGCTGATACCGGGGCAGCCTTATGAAATGTAAAGTCTTGTCCCTCAAAAACAGTAATTGTCTTAGGTATAGCAAGGTACTGCTGCAAAGGCTGAAAGAAAATAAGGCTAATTAATGAAACAAGGAGAATTCCACCAATAATCTTTCTAATTATTTCTAACTTCAAATTTTTTCACTCTCCTCGCTTCTTTTCACTATAGTGAAATGGCTACATCTTTAATTTTGCCTCCTTGACAATCATTTATAACTTGCATCAACATAAAAAAACTACCCGTATTGGATAGCTTTTCAATTTTTCTTATTTTCAGCAGCTAAAAACAGTAATTCTTCTGCATGTTTTTTAGTTAAGTCGGTAATTTCTGCACCAGAAATTATCCGGCCAATTTCGTTAATTTTTTCATCTACTGTCAAAGGAGTAACTGAAGTTTTCGTTCTTCCTCCTTTAATTATCTTCGATATAAACAAGTGGGTATCGGCCATAGCTGCTACCTGCGGCAGATGAGAAATACACAAAACCTGAGAACCTGTTGCAACCTTATAAATTTTTTCACCAATAGATTGGGCTACCCTTCCACTTACACCAGTATCTACCTCATCAAAGATAATTGAGGTAATGCCTTGATGTTTGGAGAAAATACTCTTTAAGGCTAACATAATCCGTGATAATTCTCCTCCAGAGGCAACTTTTGATAAAGTTTTTAATGGTTCTCCTGGATTAGTGGATATGTAAAATTCGACATGGTCGACTCCACTTTTTGAAAAGTTCAGTGGATTAACTATAAATCGGATTTCAAAAACCGTTTTCTCCATATATAATTCTTTTAGTTCTTTATGTATTAATTTTGTTAGCTTTTCTGCCCATTTATGGCGTAGTTCTGTTAATTGCTTTGCTTCTAGCATTAAGTCTTTGCGAATGGAAACTAATTCTTTTTCTAATTCGCTAATATGTGTTTCTTTATTTTGTAAGGTTTCAATTTCTTCTTCAATTTTTGCAGCATATTCTGTTATTTCATTGATTGTTCTTCCATATTTTCGTTTAAGTTGATTAATTTCATTCAGCCGATTGTCAATTTCGTTTAATCTTTCTGGGTCGTACTCTAATACATCTAATTCATTTCTTAAAAAATGGGCTGCATCCTCCAATTGATAAAAGCAATTCGATACGGATTCAGAAATGTTTTTATATGCCCCATCAAGGGCCGCAGCGTCTTCAAGATGCCCCATAACCATACTAATCCAATCAAGTCCTTTTTGTTCTCCCTGTAAGGCTATATGGCTTGACTGAATAGCCTCAAACACCCTTTCAAAATTGCCTAATTTTCTTTTTTCCTCATAAAGTTCCTCATCTTCATCCAGCTTTAAATTTGCATTTAGAATTTCATTCAATTGAAACTGAATCAAATCAAGACGATGGGCTGTAAGTTGGTCATTCTCACTTAAGGATTTTAGCTTTTGTAATGTTTGCTGATAACGGCGAAATACTTGTGTGTATTCGCCTTGCGAAGCAAGAATTTCTTCAGAACCAAATTGATCTAGCAATGGTAAGTGTCTAGTCTCATCCATCAATTCTTGATGTTCATGTTGACCATGGATATCAACGAGTGTTGACCCAACTTCCCTTAGTGTGGAAATCGTGACAAGCTTTCCGTTAATGCGACATACACTTTTTCCCGTCCGTGAAATATCACGTCGTAAAATCACCATTCCTTCTTCAATGTCAATCCCAAATTCCAATGCTTTAGTATACACTGGATGGGTGGCCTCCAACTGGAATAACCCTTCAATTTCGGCTTTTATTTCACCATGACGGACAAATTCAGCAGACCCTCTTCCACCTACTAATAAATGAATTGCATCAATAATGATTGATTTGCCCGCACCTGTTTCTCCAGTTAAAACAGTTAATCCCTTCTCAAACGGGATGGTTAAGGCTTCAATAATTGCAAAATTTTTGATTGATAACTCTGCTAACAAGGAACATTCCCCCAATTAAAGCATATCAAGAAACCGGTTTGCGACTACTTCTGTATCTTCTGGTGTTCGACAAATGATTAAAATAGTATCATCACCGCAAATGGTTCCTAATATTTCTTCCCAATCAAGATTATCAATAAGTGCACCAATTGCCATTGCATTACCAGGTAAAGTCTTCATTACTAGCAAATGGCCTGCGGAATCAAGCCTTACAAAGGCATCGATTAAGGATCTTTTTAATTTTTGCAATGGATTAAATCGTTGGTCTGCAGGCAAGCTGTATTTATAACGTCCATCGATTAATGGAACCTTAACAAGATGTAATTCTTTGATGTCCCGAGAGACCGTTGCCTGTGTTACATTGTAACCTGCATTCTTAAGCTCATCAACTAACTCATCCTGTGTCTCAATATCATTATGTACAATAATGTCTCTTATTTTAATATGACGTTGGCCTTTATTCATTATTTCACCCCGTATTCATTGAGAATATCTAAGTATTTTGTACTAAACTTGTCTTTCTACACATATGTTAGCCGATTTTGATTACCTTGTACATTCATTTTTAAAATGGCTGCACCTTGCTCCCGAGCGTTACTTTCAATGTCAATCGAATAGAAGGATAAGCGTATGCTTATCCTTCTGAATTTTGCTTCGTTTTAAATTCTAAATGGGATGACCTTACAATTTCTAATGGGCTCAAGGGCAACATGTTTATACCTGTTTCTTGTGCCCCTTCCCATTTTAGATGAAGCAGGAATTCAATATTCCCATCACCGCCTGTAATAGGCGAATAGGATAGGTTAGTGACAGTAAACCCTTGTTGAACAGAAAAGTCTATAATCTTTTCAACCACCATTAAATGGACCTTTTCATCACGAACAATCCCCTTTTTTCCAACTAGGGCACGTCCAGCCTCAAATTGCGGTTTCACAAGGGCAATAATATCACTACCAGTTACTAAAAGGGTTTTTAACACAGGTAATATTAAGGTTAAGGAGATAAAAGATACATCAATCGTCGCAAAGTTCGGCATATCAGATGTAAAATTTTCAGGTGTCACATACCGGAAATTGGTCCGTTCCATGACAACAACCCGTTCGTCCTGTCTAATCTTCCATGCAAGCTGGTTATAACCTACATCCAAAGCATAGGACATTTTCGCTCCATTTTGTAAACCACAGTCGGTAAATCCTCCTGTCGATGCGCCAATGTCTAATAGCACTTTGTCCATTATACTTACATCAAAAACTTTAAGCGCCTTTTCAAGCTTTAATCCCCCGCGGCTTACATAGGGTAGCATGTTCCCTTTTATTCGTATTGGAATATCCGCCAATACCTTTTCACCCGGTTTATCTAATCGCTCTTCATTTGAATAAACAAGGCCTGCCATAATCGTCCGTTTAGCTTTTTCTCTCGTTTCAATTAAACCTCTTTCGACAAGTAAAACATCTAATCGTTCTTTATTTTTCATCATTTAAGCCCTTTGTTGTTTTTTTCTTGCTAGAATTGAAATTCTTTTAATTACTTCTTCGGTCGTTAAACCGATTTCTTCAAGAAGGGAATTGACATCCCCATGTTCAATGAATTGGTCTGGAATGCCCATTCTATCAATCTGAGCCTGATGGAATCGATGATCATGAGCATATTCAAGAACAGCACTCCCAAAACCGCCTTGCAAAATCGCTTCCTCGATGGTAAGAATTGGCATGTTTTCCGAAAATAGTTTGGTAAGCATCTTTTCATCCATTGGCTTAATAAAACGGGCATTCACCACTTGGATTGAAATTCCTTTTGTCTCAAGAAATGCTGCTGCTTCCATCGCCATCGGGATTGTCGTTCCAAAGGTTAAAATAGCTGCGTCATCGCCTGCTTTGATAACCTCCCATGTTCCGATAGGAATGTTACAGAACTCCTCATCCATCGGAACACCAATCCCATTTCCGCGCGGAAATCTCATGGCAATTGGACCATCATCATAATTCAGTGCTGTATAAACCATATGCTGCCCTTCGTTTTCGTCTTTAGGCATCATTAAGACTAGATTTGGAATATGTCTTAAAAACGCAATATCGAATACGCCTTGATGGGTTTCACCATCTGCTCCAACCAATCCTGAACGGTCAATTCCGATAAAAACATTTAGATTTTGTCGGCAAATATCATGGACAACTTGGTCATAGGCGCGTTGTAAAAAGGTTGAGTAAATAGCTAGAAAGGGCTTCATTTTTTGGGTTGCTAATCCCGCGGCCATTGTTGCAGCATGTTGCTCAGCAATTCCAACATCGTACATTCGGTCAGGGAATTCATTTGCAAAACCTTCAAGTTTCGATCCAACCGGCATGGCAGGTGTAATCGCTACAATCCGCTCATCCGTTCGGGCAAGTTTTCGAACTGTTTCACTGACAAGGCTGCTCCAAGCAGGTGGCGGTGTCTTGAGGGGCTTTACAAAGGCGCCTGTGTCCATTTTATACGGACCTGTCCCGTGCCATGTGCCGGTTTTATCACTTTCTGCTGGTTGATACCCTTTCCCCTTCTTCGTAATCACATGAAGGATCGTTGGTCCTTCCGTCTTTTTAGCATAGCTTAGCTGCTCAAATAAAGCTTCAAAATTATGCCCATCGACCGGACCTAAATAAGTAAAACCAAGTTCTTCAAAAAACATACCCGAAACAAGTAGATATTTGAAGCTATCTTTAATCCGTTCCGCTGTAGCCGCGAGTTTACCTCCGACAGCAGGAATCTTTTTCAATAGTCCTTCTAGTTCATCTTTCGCCCATTGATATTTCCCAGCCGTTCGCAATTGGCCAAGAATGTTATGAAGGGCACCAACATTTGGAGCAATTGACATTTCATTATCATTTAAAATAACAATCATGTCTTTTTTTTCATGACCAATGTGATTTAAGGCTTCAAAAGACATCCCACCCGTTAATGCACCATCACCAATAACTGGTAAAACAAAGGATTTTTCTCCTTTTAAATCTCTAGCAATCGCCATTCCCATTGCCGCAGACAAGGAAGTTGAACTGTGCCCAGTTTCCCAAACGTCATGCTCACTTTCCGTCCTTTTCGGAAAACCGCATAATCCTTTAAATTGTCGCAACGTATCAAACTCACTGGCCCTGCCCGTTAATATTTTATGAACGTAGGATTGGTGGCCAACATCCCAAATAATTTTATCTGTTGGACTATCGAAACTTTTATGTAAGGCGATGGTTAATTCAACTACACCTAAATTAGGTCCAATATGTCCTCCAGTTACAGATAGCTTTCCAATCAAGAATTCGCGGATTTCTTGACTTAAATTCTCCAACTCTTTATTCGACATTCCTTTTAAAAACGACGGGTCTTTTATTGATAACAGATCCATTTTTGGATCACTCACTTTCATACTTTTCTCGCTGAAATTAGCTGTATTATTTACATTGATTTGACTTATTCTAACATAGTGACAATTCCTAAAAAATAGCCGCTAACACAAGAGTGATAACGGCATTGACCACGTTTTCTATATTGGAAACAATTATAACATACTTGATTCATCGTCTCAATTACCTTTTTTAATGGTCTCTTGAGGCGACTAAATCCGTTATTTCCATTAATAGATTCATTTTCAAGCCTGTCCTTTTTAGAAAAACCTTTGAAAGGTTTATTTGGTTTTGTAGTGCTTCTTTAGCCCCTTCCAACGATAATAACCGTGGATAGGTACTTTTTAGATTAGCAGTGTCGCTTCCAACTGGCTTTCCAATTACTTGTTGATTTCCAACCAAATCAAGAATATCATCCTGAATTTGAAAAGCGAGCCCCAGGTGATTGGCAAATGAGGACAAATTAGTTAATTGATTTTGACTCGCTCCTGCTAAGATTGCCCCTGCTATTACACTAAAGGCAAGAAGCTTACCTGTTTTATGAATGTGAATATATTCTAATTCTTCAAGGGTTAATGACTTTCCTTCGCCTTCCATATCGGCAACTTGACCGCCAACCATTCCTTCCGCCCCAGTAGCCTTCGCCATTTCAATTACCAATTCTAGTAATGTCGTCGGAGAAGCAAACTCAGTGGGGATTTTCCCAATGACCTCAAAACTGTAAGTTAATAATGCATCTCCAGCCAATATGGCGATTGCTTCACCATAAACTTTGTGATTGGTCGGTTTCCCTCTTCTAAGATCATCATTATCCATGCTCGGTAAATCGTCGTGAATTAAGGAATAGGTATGAACCATCTCAATGGCTGAAGCAGCTAACACACCTTTCCTAGGGGGTATTCCGAATGCATCTAATGTGGCGAATAACAAAAGGGGACGAATTCTCTTACCTCCTGCTTCAAGAGAATAGATCATCGAATCCTTTATAATCTGTTCTGTATCAAGATTTTCAACCAAAGTGCGAAGTTCATCTTCGAGTAGTAGTTTATGTTCTTGAGCAAATGAATCTAGCAGCCCGGTTTCCACGTCTTATTCCTCCTCGTCAATTGAAAAACTCTCTGTTCGTCCATCCTCCGTAATAATTTGTGTTAATTGTTCTTCCACACTTTTTAATTTATCATGGCAAAGTTTTGACAGTTCCATACCTTCTTTGTAAATGATTATCGCTTCTTCTAAAGGCACGTCCCCTTCTTCAAGCTTATCGACTATATGTTCCAGGTTAGTCATTGCATCTTCAAAGGATATTTTTTTTTCATTCGTCACGTTTTTCGCTCTCCTTTATATTCTGCACATTACAGAAAATGCTACCATCTGTTAATTGTATCTGAACCTGCTCGTTCACTTTTACTTGCTTAATACTTTTAACAAGTTGATTATCTTCCGAGTAAGCCAAACTATAGCCTCGTTCCATTATTTTCAATGGGCTTAAAGCCTGTAAGGTCGAAAGGATCCGTTTGAAATCAGTTTGTTTAATTGATAGTACTTGCAGCATGGCACGGTTCATATCTTTTTTTGTTCGTTCAAAACGTTTTTGTGCCGTACGTAAGGATTCGCTTGGATGATTCCTCTGCAGTCGTTTATAAAGAATTTCATGTTGCCCTTTTTTAAGTAAAGACAATCTTGCTGTCCCACGGACAAGCATTTCCGTTAATTTGTCTACTTGTTCGAGCTTTTGTTCATATAGACGGTGTGGATACCGAAACGCATATGATTTTTCCACTCGCTTTAGCCGTTGTATTTCAAAACGGAGCTTTTCTTTTATTGCTTGGTGTAGTCGGGTTTGACGCTGCAGGATTCGTTCCATTAACTCCTCAATATGCGGGACAGCAAGTTCTGCTGCTGCCGTCGGAGTCGGCGCACGTAAATCAGCAACAAAATCTGCAATGGTAAAATCCGTTTCATGACCGACGGCGGAAATAATCGGAACTCTTGAGGAAAATATGGCACGTGCTGTGATTTCCTCATTGAATGCCCACAATTCCTCAATCGATCCTCCGCCTCGTCCAATAATTAGCACATCACTATTCTTCATCTTATTTGCTTTCTCAATTGCCTTAGCAATGGTGGCAGCGGCATTCTTACCCTGTACTTGTGCAGGGAAAACAAGAATATTAGCAATCGGATAGCGCCTTTTAATTGTTGAAATAATATCCCTAATGGCCGCGCCCGTTGGTGACGTAATTACGCCAACCGTTCGCGGATATGAGGGTATCGTCTTTTTTGTAGCAAGCGCAAACAATCCTTCTGCTTCTAGTCTTTGTTTAAGCTGTTCATAGGCTAAAAATAATTCCCCAATGCCGTCAGGTTGCATTTCTTTTATATAGATCTGATACTGACCGCTGGGTTCATAAATGGAGATATCACCTTTTACAATCACGTTCATACCATTTTCCGGTAAGAATTTCATCGTACGTGACTGGCTTGAAAACATTACAGCAAGAATACGGGCTTTTTCATCTTTAAGAGTAAAATACATATGGCCACTCGAATGCTGCTTGAAATTTGAAATTTCTCCTCTAACATGAACATCCCGTAAATGTGGATCGACATCAAATTTTCTTTTTATATATTTGGTTAAAGCATGCACAGATAAATATTTTTTTTCCGGCATAAGTAACTCCTTTTTTCCCGAAAGAATAAAACTGTCCTTATCTATTATATATTTATAAAAGATAAGGACAATTTTCTACTAGCGTTCTAAACTTTCTGCTGCTGATTTCAAGGTATTATACATGAGCATTGTTATAGTCATTGGGCCAACTCCCTTTGGAACAGGAGTAATATAACCAGCTTTTTCGCTTACTACATCAAAAGCTACATCACCACAAAGCTTACCTTCCTCATTGCGGTTAATTCCAACATCAATGACAACGGCGCCCTCTTTTATATGTTCAGCTTTGATAAAGTTTGGGATTCCAACAGCTGCCACAAGGATATCCGCTTGATTTGTATGGAACTTTAAATCCTTTGTTTTCGAGTGACAATATGTGACGGTTGCATGTTGATTTAGGAATAATTGTCCGACAGGCTTGCCAACAATATTGCTTCTCCCAACTACCACGACATTTTTCCCTGCAATAGAGATACCGGATTCCTCAAGCAGTACCATGATTCCGAAAGGTGTACATGGAAGGAACGTATTTTGTCCCGTCATCATCCTCCCAATATTTAACGGGTGGAAGCCATCGACATCCTTTAAAGGAGAAATCGCTTCAATTACCTTGTTTTCATTAATATGTTTAGGGATTGGAAGCTGAACCAAAATACCATGGATACCAGCGTCCTGGTTCAACTCTTCAATCTTTGAAAGTAATTCCAGTTCAGAAACGTCCTCTGGCAGTTCAATCATGATCGAGTTCATGCCAAGTTCTAGACATGCTTTTTCTTTATTTTTTACATATGTTTGTGAGGCATGGTTATTTCCAACAAGGATAACCGCCAATCCCGGGGTTACGCCCAATCTTTTAAGCTTTTCTACTTCCTCTGCAATTTCTATTCGTTTTTTTGCGGCAATTTCTTTTCCATTAATAATTTTAGCGGTCATTTTCTTTTCTCCCTTGTAGTAAAGAGGAACCAATCAGTTAATCGTTAAGAAGCATTTGTTTCACCTTTGAAAGTACACCATTAATAAACTTGCTTGATTGGTCATCCCCGTATATTTTGGCTATCTCGATTGCTTCATCTAAAATAACATTTTCCGGAACTTCATTGCTAAGAAATTTCAATTCATAAATAGCCATTCTGAGTAAATTTCGATCAACAGTTGCCAACCGATCTAAAGTCCATTTTTCAAGGCATTCTATAATCAACATATCAATTTCGGCTTTATGTTCGACAACTCCTGAAACGAGCCTTGAAAGATATTCGTCGCCTACCTCTGCATCTTCATCCAAAACATGGTCAATAGCCGCTTCTGGTTCACTGTTACTAACGTCGATTTGAAATAGTGCTTGTAATGCTTTTTCCCTTGCTGTTCTTCTTTTCATTATACCTTTAACTCCTTTAGAGATATTAAGTAAGTTTTGTCTATTTTTCATACATAAATAGTAATAAGTAATCGAATAGGTTGCACATAAAAGATAATAGCATACCTAAAAATGATTCGCACTGTAAGGATGATATTTTTCCACTTTGTCAGCACTTTTATTTAGTCACAGAAATAAGAAAAACCAAAGGAAACGCTCCCTTGGCTCTTACGATTAAATCTCTTGTTCAATCTCAGGTTCATTTTTTTGGTTTTCAAATTGAATACCCACGATGTGAATATTTACTTCCTCAGCATCTAAGGCGGTCATATTTAGCAGCGCTTGACGAATATTATCCTGCACTTTCCCAGCAACGGTAGGAATGGAAATTCCAAACTTCATCAAACAATAAACATCAACCTTTATCCCTGACTCAGTTAGTTCCACTTTTACGCCCTTACCGTGATTCTTTTTTCCTAAACGTTCCACAACCCCTGCTGCAAAATTACCACGCATCCCGGATACACCTTCCACCTCGGATGCAGCAATTCCCGCAATAACCTCAATTACCTCAGGAGCAATTTCAATTTTCCCATGTCCATTATTACCTTGTTCCATTTCCAATACACTAAACTCGCTCATCAAAAACACCTCCAGGTATTAGATAGACTTCATAACATCATGCAATTCTAGGAAATTTGTATTAAATTCGCCTTCCACGAATTTTTCATTCTCGAGCAATTTTAAATGAAACGGTATCGTGGTATGAATCCCTTCAATAACAAATTCGCTTAATGCACGCTTCATTCTTGCAATTGCCTCTTCCCTACTGTTGCCATGTGTGATGACTTTCGCAATCATGGAATCGTAGTAAGGCGGAATTGTATATCCTGGATATACAGCTGAATCAATGCGAACTCCAAATCCGCCAGGTGGCAGGTACATAATAATTTTACCGGCTGAAGGGAGAAAATTCTTTTCTGGGTTTTCTGCATTAATCCTGCACTCAATTGCCCATCCTGTAAAAGTGACATCCTGCTGTGTTAATGATAATTTTTCGCCACTAGCCACACGGATTTGTTCTTTTATAAGGTCTATTCCAGTGACCATTTCTGTTACAGGATGCTCCACCTGAATTCTCGTGTTCATTTCCATAAAATAAAATTTACGATTGCGGTAGTCATATATAAATTCTACCGTGCCGGCACCTGAATATGCAACTGCTTTCGCTGCTTTTACAGCTGCATTTCCCATTTCCGCCCGTATTTCACCATCTAAGGCTGGTGATGGAGTTTCTTCAAGGAGCTTTTGAAGTCTACGCTGGATTGAGCAATCCCTTTCACCTAAATGGATGGTGTTTCCATAAGTGTCAGCAATAACCTGAATTTCCACATGACGGAAATCCTCGATAAACTTTTCAATATAAACCCCAGAATTCCCGAAAGCTGTCAGAGCTTCCTGTTGTGTGATTGTAATACCTTTCAATAATTCTAGTTCGTTTTTTGCAATGCGGATTCCTTTTCCACCACCGCCTGCCGTTGCTTTAATGATAACAGGATAGTGAATTTTTTTCACAAGATCGAGAGCCTCTTCACTATTGTTAATAATTCCTGTTGAACCTGGAACAATTGGTACTCCTGCTTCATGCATCGTTTCCCTGGCAATATCCTTTGTCCCCATTCGGGTAATGGCCTCAGGGCTTGGACCAACAAAGGTTATATTACATTCACGGCATAACTCAGCAAAATCCGCATTTTCAGCCAAGAAGCCATAACCCGGGTGAATGGCATCACAAGCAGTTAGTTTTGCCACACTAATTATGTTGGTAACGTTTAAATAACTTTCTTTTGAGGAATTTGGTCCAATGCAATACGCCTCATCGGCTAGTTGTACATGCAATGCTTCACGGTCTGCTTCAGAGAAAACGGCTACAGATTCAATTCCCATTTCTCGGCAGGTGCGAATGATCCTAACTGCAATTTCACCTCTGTTTGCAATTAACAGTTTTCTTATCATCCTGTTTATCGCTCCTTATTCAGGCTTTACTAAAAATAAAGGCTGTCCGTATTCTACTAACTGTCCATTTTTAACTAGAACTTCCACAATTTCACCATTTACTTCAGCTTCAATCTCATTAAATAATTTCATCGCTTCGACAATACAGACGATGGCATCTTTTGATACATTAGACCCTACTTTAACATATTCGTCCACTTCAGGAGTCGGTGAAGAATAGAAAGTCCCTACCATTGGTGAAGTAATTTTGTGTAAATTCGTTGTTTCCGCTTGAATGGCTGGTTCTGCCTTTGCCACTTCTTGTTTCTCTGTAAACTCTGGTGCAGCAGCTGTTGGGACTGGTCGTACTGATGGTACAACCAATTCAGCAGCAAGTGTTTCTGGACCAACTTGTGAAACATAAGTAGTCGAACCATTTTTCTTCATTTTAATTTTTGATCCATCATTTTCATATACAAATTCATCAATACTAGACTGGTCCACCAATTTAATTAATTCGCGAATCTCTTGTACCTTTAACATCGAGTAACACCCCTTGGACTACTAAATTATGACTAGCTACTAATACTATACGATAATACCTAGTGAAAGTTCAATCATCTATATTAAAACAGAACAACAAATTTATCATTTCACTTAATACCATTTTAATATTTTTAGTATTAAAAGTGAATTTTAACAGCGTAAATCTACTCAAATTAATATTTCCGATAATTTTCCCACCAATTAAACCCGATTAAAAAAGGAAAGCGTCAGGATTGCTTTCCTTTTTCAGAAGATAAGAAAGTATAAAATTAATTGACTTTGAGAATTGTCCTTGCCCCCAGCCG
>JAIMAD010000195.1 GCA_023512145.1 Bacillus sp. (in: firmicutes)
CTCGTCATCATACATGGTCCTTGAACAATAATTTCACCAGTTTCTCCTGCTGCAACAACATCATCAGGTTCGGAAGGTCCATCGTCTCTTGTACGAACAATCCGGATATCGTGATTTAAACAGGCTTGACCGGCAGAGCCTGCTTTTATCAACTGATCGGCCTCTGACAAGAATGTAATCGCTGGTCCCATTTCTGTCATTCCATAGGCTTGAATTAAGGAAATACCTAACCGATCATGGCACGCATGAACAAGTGATGGAGCCATGGGGGCTGCTCCGTATAAGCCTATTTTTAAGCTTGATAGATTGTACTGGCTTAAATCCTCCTGTAGAAGCATATTCCACATGGTCGGTGCCGCAAAAAACTTTGTGATTTTTTCTTGACTGATGAGTTCCAGTACCTTTTTCGGATTAAATTGGTGAAGGATTACATTCCTTCCGCCCACATGGACCCGTGGCAGGAAGGCACAGTGGAGCTCGGCGCAATGAAACATAGGTGCCGTAACTAGACCAATGTCAGTGGCTTCGATTTTTCCAGCACCAATGACAAGTAAGCTTTGTTCGACCATATTGCGATGACGGTGGAGAACTCCTTTTGACCTTCCAGTTGTCCCACTCGTATACATAATCGCATAGAGGTCGTTTTCACTTAGTTCCACTTGAATATCTTCCGTTGATTCTGAGGCGATTTTTTCTTGATAGCTGGCGGCATAGTCTGGCGCTTTGTCATCAATAAACCAGAAGGCGCTTGCCGGAAAACGACTTTCGATTGCTGAAATGACAGGCTCCAATGCTTTTTCAAAAAGAACAACCTTCGGAGTTGCATCTGCTAAAATATAGGCCACTTCCTCAGGTGTTAAGCGGAAATTAATTGGGTTAAAAACAGCACCAATTTTTGTACAAGCAAAGAAGGAAGTTCCTAATTCCTCGGTATTAAACATGAATGTCGAGACCCGATCACCCTTTTTCACACCTTCCTTTAACAGCGCATGGGCAAGACGGTTCACCTGATTACTCCATTCTTTATAGGTGAACCGGATATTTTTCCTTACATCATAAAGGGCTTCCTTGTTCGGGAACTTTTTTACTGTCAAATCAAAGATTTTTCCAACTGTTGTTGTACTCATTAATTCGCCTCCAATTATTTAATTTGCAGGCAATCGATGATGAAGCGATTGCCTTATTTTTGATTCGCTGATAAATCGCTTGGATTCGCTGATATACTGTAAAATTCGCTGATAAACCACTTGGATTCGCCGATAAACTGCTAAATTCGCTGATAAACATTTTTTCCAATGATTTTTCAGGAGAAATATAGTTAAACTACCTCGTTGAATTAGAGAATATTAAAATTCCGCTTGATTTAACGAGGAAATCTCTTAAGTTTACTAAAAAATACAACTGCTTGCTTAAAATTAATCCAACCTCTCAATGATTGTGGCGTTTGCCATACCATGGCCTTCACACATCGTTTGCAAACCGTAACGTCCGCCAGTTCGTTCGAGTTCGTGCATCATCGTCACCATCAAACGAGCGCCGCTTCCGCCTAATGGATGTCCGAGTGCAATCGCACCACCATTAGGATTGAGCTTTGCCCGGTCAGCGCCGGTTTCTTTTAGCCAGGCAAGTGGGACTGGAGCGAATGCTTCGTTCACTTCAAATACATCAATATCGTCAATTGTTAAGCCTGATTTTTCAAGTGCCTTTTGGGTGGCCGGGATGGGTCCTGTCAGCATCAAGGTTGGGTCAGAACCAACCACAACACGGGTATGGACGAGGAAGCGCGGTTTAAGCCCAAGTTCTTGGGCCTTAGTGCGCGACATCAGTAACATGGCGGCTGACCCGTCACTAATTTGGCTGGAATTGCCTGCGTGGATGATTCCATCCTCCTGAAAAGGGGTCTTTAGTCCTGCTAACGCCTCTAAGGATGTTCCTTTTCTTGGGCCTGAATCATCCTTGATAAGAGCTGTCGTTCCATCTGAAAGCATCACTTCTAACGGGAAGATTTCTCTTGTGAAATATCCTTCCGCTTGTGCCTTCAATGCCTTTTGGTGGCTTTCAAGTGAAAATTGGTCTAGTTCCTCGCGGGTAAATCCATAGTTTTCGGCAATCCGTTCAGCCGATATACCTTGGTGAATCATTTCATACTTCTTTCTTAAATTGGGACTAAAAATATCTTCTGCTCCTTGATAGTTTGAACCCATTGGAACACGAGACATGCTTTCAACACCACCCGCAATGACCACATCCATATCACCGGATAGAATGGCTTGGGCCGCAAAATGAACGGCTTGCTGGCTTGAGCCACATTGGCGGTCAATCGTTGTCCCTGGAACTTCTATGGGGAGGCCAGCCATTAACGCTGCTACCCTCGCAATATCTCCTGCCTGTTCGCCTGCTTGCGAGACACAGCCTAAAATGACATCCTCAACAAGTGCAGGATCAATCCCAGCACGGTTCACTAATTCTCTAATCGTTAGAGCCGCAAGGTCATCAGGACGGATATCCTTTAAAACACCATTTCTTCGTCCAACTGGGGTACGAACACCCTCGACAATTACCACTTCACGCATGTTCATTACCTCTTTCTTGTTAAAATCATATTCTATAATCCTAGATTTTTCGCAATAATCGTTTTCATAATTTCGTTGGTACCCGCGTAAATGCTCGAAACAGGTATATCGCGAAAACGTCTAGCAATCTCGTATTCTTCCATATAACCGTAGCCACCGTGGAGTTGTAGGCATTCCGCCGCAATCTTCTTCGCAATATCCGTAAGCTTCCATTTCGCCATCGAAACCTTCGTGACCACATTTTCACCTTCGATATGCTCGGCAATTAACTGATCCAAAAAGGATCGACCCATTTCAATGTCTGTTGCCATTTCAACAATTTTAAACTGCGTATTTTGAAACTGGCTGACTGGTTTTCCAAACGCTTCACGACTTTTCACATAGTCAATCGTCATTTTCAGCATCACTTCCGACGACGTTTGCGCCCCAATCGCGACAAGGAGACGCTCCTGTTGGAGTTTATCCATTAAATAAAGAAAGCCCTTGCCTTCTTCCCCAAGCAGGTTTTCTTTTGGTACTAGGCAATCTTCAAAAATCAATTCAGCTGTATCCTGGCAATGGAGTCCAATTTTGTTAAGCTTCCTGCCTCGCGTGAAACCAGGTGCATCTCGTTCGATAACGAGCAAGCTCACACCTTTGTGCTTAGGAACAGCATTGGATCCAGTCTTAACAGCGACAACAATCAGGTCGGATTGAATTCCATTTGTGATGAACGTCTTTTGGCCATTGACAATATAGTGGTCCCCATCAAGCACTGCCGTAGTTTTTATATTGGCAAGGTCTGAACCCGTTCCAGGTTCTGTCATCGCTATGGCGGTAATTATTTCCCCTGTGACACAACGCGGCAACCAGCGCTGTTTTTGTTCTTCGGTCCCGAATGTGGTGATATATGGGACGACAATGTCATTGTGGAGCCCAATCCCGATTAATCCAGAGCCAACTCGTTCTAGCTCCTCATTAATGACAACGGCAAAGCCCCAGTCGACCTCGCTACCACCGTACTTCTCATCGATATCAGGACAGAGAAAACCTTGCTCACCCATCTTCTTCCAAAAGGAACGAGGAATCATTCGTTCCTCCTCCCATTGGTCGTAAAATGGATATGCTTCTTTATCTAAAAACTTTCGGAAAGATTTACGAAAAATCCCATGTTCTTCTTTTAAATATGGATGCTTCATGCTATTAACCTCACTTCCGCTTTTGAGAACGCATTCATTTTATCTGTGAACAACTTGATGCTTTGATAAAAATTCTCTTTACTCAACTTTTTCTACAAATTTAAAAGGACATTCTACAAATACCATACCTCTTTCTACAACTCGCTACTCAATTGCTTCATATTCTGACGCAGCTGATATTTCAATACTTTCCCAGAGGCATTTCTAGGTAACTGCTTTTCGATAAAAATCCGCCTCGGCACCTTATAACCTGCTAATTTTTGGCGGCAGAAATTCTTCAATTCCTGCTCATCAATAACCGCCCCTTCTTTTGGCACGATAATCGCACAGACAGCCTCGCCCCAAACTTCATCAGGTAAACCAATAATCGCAGCATCGAGCACGTCGGGATGTTCAAAGAGAACTCCTTCTACCTCAACGGAATAGACATTTTCGCCACCAGAGATGATCATGTCCTTTTTACGATCAACTAGCGTGATGTAGCCTTCCTCGTCAATCGTTGCCAAATCACCAGTGTAAAGCCACCCATTTTTCAAGGTGTTTTTTGTTTCTTCAGGCTTTTTATAATACTCCTTCATCACCATGTCACTACGGACAATAAATTCACCGATAACACCTGGTAATACATCTGTTCCTTCTTCATTAACAACCCTAGTTTCCGTTAAGAAGATTGGTTTCCCACCCTTGCCGAGATGGAATTGATGACCTTCTGGGTCAAGCAGGATTCCGCCAGGTCCCCCTTCAGTCAGGCCACAGAGATTGTAAAACTGATCCGTTTTAAAGAGCTTAATACTTTTTTTGACAACCTCTGGGGCCATAGGTGCCGCCCCGTATCCAACTCTCTTAATGGAAGATAAATCGTAATCGGTGGCATTTGGTACCTGCAAAATAAAGTTATACATGGCCGGGACCGCAAAGAGATGGGTAATTTTATGTTCTTGAATCGCTTGGAGCGTCTTAACTGGGTGAAAATCACGGTGGATAATATGTGTGGCACCCAGCGCAACTCCGGAAATTAGAAACAGGTTTAACTGTGCTGAGTGAAACAGTGGTGCAAGGTGGAGAATCCGTTCATGCTGCCTAATCCCCATATTAATTACGACAGCAATCCCTACTTTAAATATTTGACTATGATCAAAAAGGGCACCCTTAGGACGTCCTGTAGTACCCGAGGTGTAGAGAATTTCCAAATCATCTTGCTCAGAAACGATCACATCCGGCTCATTGCTGTTTTCTGATAACACGTTTTGATAGGAATAGGTCCCTGTTGTTTCTGGTTCACCGACGACAATCACCGTGCTGACAAGTGTTCCATCTTTTGCCTCAGTAATTATTTGTTCGAATTCCTTGTCACACACAACAATTCCCGCATCTGATTGTTCTAAAATGTAGTGTACCTCTGAAGCGGTTAAGCGAAAGTTAACTGGGACGGCAACAGCACCAATTTTTGCAGCGGCAAAGAAGGTGAACACAAAGTGATCTGAATTCTTCATCATCAATGCCAGCTTTTCACCCTTGTTCACGCCCACTAGCAATAGTCCGTTTGCAAGTCTGTTCACTTCCTCATTAAATTGGCGATAGGTATAGGTTCTGCCTTCACATTCAATTGCTAGTAATTTGGGAAACTTACGGGCATTTTGCGATAATAGGCTTCCAATATTCATTAAGTACCTCCTTTTAATAAAAAAGACTCCACCATCTATCTTGCAACTTTCGTGCCAATATTCAGATAACTGAAAAGATAAGCTTTTCTGTTTGAAACGCGCTATTCTGATGATGAAATATGTTTTTCATTTAGACACAAAAAACAAAAAAGTGTCCAGTAATTGGACACACGGAAAAACTAAAGCTCCTTGATCAGGGGCGGGAAGGATAAGACATGCTGGCGATAAATGATGGATTTTGTTTCTTAGCCAAAATACCTGGGCTATTATTCTGTACTTAATTTTCAAATAAAATTTGGTAGCTTACAGGGTATTTTAAATACCACTTTTTATCTAATTCCCTCTTTTATATTTTAGCAAATTAATATTTTTTAATTATAACAGAACAGATTCCTTCCCAAAAAACAGGGAATTTTACGAAAACAGCCAAATGTTATCAAGGGCCAAATAAAATAGTTCCTCCTATCATCCAGACAAAAGGTGTAAAAAATACTATAGCATTAAATATTATTCCAATTTTTGACCATATGCCTTTGTCTAACTTATAGGAAATAGAGGCTAAATAAATTCCGAATGGACAAAAGAACATAGGTAAAAAAACAGGAATACCTTGAAAATTGGTGGGAATAATCTCATATACAAAATTGATAATGAGCAAAGTTAGTAATGCAGGTATTAAAATGGATATTGCTGTTCCCACTTTACGAGTTTTCACCAAAAACCATCCTCTTTTATAATAGTAATATATTACAATTTATACTTTATATTGAAGTTTTTCTTTCATTAAAGCAACAATCTTTGTGAAAGTAGCCTTATTTTAAAATACCAAAAGCACCGCAAATGATGTGACCCCCAAAAGTTAGAGTTTTTAATTCAAATATAATTTTTTTGACAGGAATCAGAATTCGTTTTGGCCAAAAGGTTATTCATTAATCGTCTTGACAGACCACAGAGCCCCTTGGCGATGTAAATGGACTCCATTATCCTTTACATCGGCAATTTATACTTTTTTATTTTTTCATATAAACCTGACCGACTAATTCCTAGTAATCTGGCCGCCTTTACTTTATTTCCTTGCATTTGGATAAGTGCCTTTTTGATTGTTTCAAGTTCGGCAGTTTCGACCATTGTTACATTAACACCTGGGTCTTTCAAAGTAACCTGCTTCATTAAATAATCTGGGAGATCTTCTAATCTAATTTTCCCGTTTTCAGCGAAGGTCATTGCCCGTTCCATGACATTTCTTAGTTCACGAACATTCCCGGGCCAAGCGTAATTCAGCATCGCATCTCGTGCACGGTCCTCGATTCCAGTAATGCTTGTGCCCAAAATTTGATTTAGTTCAATCATGAATTGCCCAATTAAATGATCTATATCATAAAACCGATCGCGCAGTGGTGGGACATGTAACGAAATAACATTAAGGCGGTAATATAAATCCTCTCTAAACAAACCCTCTTTGACCATTGTCTCAAGGTTTCGATTTGTAGCAGCAACAATTCTGACATCGACCAGAATTCTTACTGTTCCACCTACCCGGTAAAACTCCCTTTCTTGGAGCACACGTAACAGCTTTGCTTGCAAGGATAGGGACATATCGCCAATCTCATCAAGAAAAAGTGTTCCACCATTGGCCAAGTCAAACTTTCCAAGTTTACCTTTTTGCCTCGCTCCCGTAAAGGCTCCTTCCTCATACCCAAAAAACTCTGATTCTAGCAAATCCTCTGGTATCGCTGCACAATTAACGACAATAAACTTTCCTGTGCTTCTTGCACTACTATTATGAATCGCATGGGCAAACAATTCTTTACCTGTTCCACTCTCACCACGGATAAGGATGGTCGACCTGCCCTTCGCTGCTTTTGCTGCACTCTTTTTCAATTTTTCCATATATGGGTCTACTGTAAAAAGGTGGTCCCAGGTGAACCTGGCTGATTCCGACTTCTGAAATTGCTGATGATAAAAGCTTGCCTTATTTTCAGCCTTTTGTAGCTTTTTGAATAGTTCACTTACCTCATTTAATTGCCGGAAAACTACCTTACCAATCGCTCCGATTACTTTACCATCCTCTAAGATAGGGATACGGTGAACAATGTATTTAATACCATTATTCTCTAGAAATCCACTCACCTCGGCTGTTTCGGTTTCATAAACATTCTCTATGTGAAGTTGCGGCAGTACCTTTTTGGCAGGTTGGTATAAAACTGACTCAAGAGTAAGATTGAATAATTCAAGAAGGGGTGGGCTAACCATTTTAATATTTTTGTTTTCATCCGTCATGACAATCCCGTCATAGGCATGATCCAATACTGTCTCTAATGTTCTTTTTAGGGTCTTTATCGTCTGAAGTTCTTGGGAAGTTTTCAGCAGTGATAGGACCATATCTGTTTTCGTTAGGATTCCGACAACACGATCCTGTTCATTAACGATAACACCTGTACCAACCAGGCTATTTTTGACGATCATTTCAACTTTTTCGTATGGTGTATCGATTCGTAGTGTTTCAACCTGCGTTTTTATGTATTCTTTGATTGGGGTGGTGGTGGGACTCTCATCTAACACCATTTGAAATAAGCTTCCACGTGTAAAAACACCAACAAGTTTTCTGTTTGAATCCGTAACTGGGAGCAGGTTCCACTTCTTTTTGTTCATCAACTTAATTGCCTCGTATAGAGT
>JAIMAD010000196.1 GCA_023512145.1 Bacillus sp. (in: firmicutes)
GGATACTTACATACTAAATGGCTCAAAAACATGGATCTCACTTTGTGATGTGGCTGATACTTTTTTAGTGTTTGCTTACACAGATAAAAGGAAGAAGCACCACGGCATTTCCGCCTTCATCGTGGAAAGAGAATCGGCAGGGTTTTCCTCGAAAGCAATAAAAGGAAAACTAGGAATTCGGGCCGGTAACACGGGTGAACTCTATTTTGATCATGTAAAGATCCCCGCAGAGAACTTAGTTGGCAATGAAGGAGAAGGTTTTAAAATTGCCATGTCCGCCCTGGATAATGGTAGATTCACGGTTGCAGCAGGTGCATGTGGGACAATTATGGCTAGTTTAGAAGCAAGCGTAAAATATTGTCAGGAAAGAACTACCTTTGGCAAGGAAATCGGCAAACATCAGCTTGTCCAACAAATGATTGCAAAAATGGAGGCAGGGCTTCAGCAATCAAGATTGCTTGTTTTTAGGTCTGGCTGGTTGAAAAATCAAGGGAAACGGAATACAAGGGAGACGTCTTTGGCGAAATGGCTAGCCTGTGATTATGCTTATGAAGCAGCAAATGATGCTGTCCAAATTCATGGAGCTTATGGGTTTTCCAATGAATACCCGGTGGAACGGTATTTAAGAAATGCCAAGGCACCAGTTATTTATGAGGGAACCCGCGAAATTCATACGGTGATGCAAGCGGAGTATGTGTTAGGGTACCGCGAGGATAAAGCGTTGGTGAAGCCATTACCGGCCTGGCCTTTTCAGGAAGTGACAGAAATGAGTAAATAATTGTCCAAGAGGTAGATTTTTCAAAAAGATGGTTAGGTTCTATAGAATGGTATGGCTAACTAGGTATAGAAGAGAAGTGTAATGACATTGAGAGGTCATTACACTTCTCTGATCTTTTTGAACACCAAATCCATTATAAATTATCACGGAGAATGACGATGGTTACTCGACGATTTTCCTGTCGATGTTCATCCGTATCGTTGGGATAGACAGGATGAAATTCTCCGTATCCTGCAAATTGGAGACGCTCGCTTGCAATTTTTTGTGTTTGAAAATAGTGGAGAACACTTACTGCTCGTGCCGATGATAGCTCCCAATTGGAGGTGAATCCCGATTTTCCAACCGGAACATTATCTGTGTGTCCTTCAATACTAATAGAGTTCGGAACCGTATTGATTAATCCAACCAAACCATTTATAGTTTCATAAGAATTTTCCTTTAGCACTGATTTTCCAGAATCGAATAAGATGACATCCTTTAAGGAGACTTCAACTCCGCGTTTCGTGTTTCCAAGAGTCACTACTGCGCTTAAACCATTATCACCTATATACTTTTCTAACTTTTCCTTCAGTTGATCAAGTTCAATCTCGTCCTTACTTGGTCCAGTTGGGTTATTTTGAACAGGTTCCTGTTCTGGTGTTTCTATTTCAGTTGTTGTCTTTTCTGATGATGGATTTGGTGACAGCCCTTTCTGGGTACTCTCAATTTTGGTTCCAGTAAATTCAGATTTAAAGGAATTCATTATCGCTTCATATTTAGATACATTGATGTTACTCGATGCAAATAAAACAATAAATAAAGCCAATAATAGAGTCATTATGTCTGCATAAGGGATCAACCAAGACTCGTCAATATGTTCTTCATGCTCTTCTTCAAACTTTTTAAGCCGTTTTCTCATGAACTTTTTCCTCGATTTTCTTTTGAATCTTTTTTCGTTCTTTTGGAGCCAAGTAGACGGTTAATTTCTTTTCTAACGCACTAGGTGAAACACCTTGATAGATGGCGAGCAACCCTTCAATAGTAAGGAACTTAAACTCTTGTTCTTGTTTAGAAAGTCGTTTTAATTTATTGGCGATGGGGTGCCACAATACATAACCTGTAAAGATTCCCAGCAGGGTTGCGATAAAAGCTGCAGAAATAGAATGTCCCAGTTTATCGACATTATTTAAATTCCCAAGTGAAGCTATAAGACCAATTACTGCTCCAAGCACACCCAATGTCGGGGCATATGTTCCTGCTTGTGAAAAAATAAGTGCACCTGTTTTGTGGCGTTTGTCAAGGGCAGCTACTTCGTCTAATAAGACCTCTTCAATAAAATCAATATCATGACCGTCAATTATCATTTCTAGCCCATTTTTGTAAAATGGATCTGTTATCGAAACAGCCATATCTTCCAAAGCGAGGATACCTTCTTTTTTGGCAATTTCTGCACATGCTATTAAACTTGAAATTCGCTCAGACTTGGATGGTGATTTGGGTTCGAAAAGGGCTATCCTTAGCACCATCGGGAACTTCTTAAGTTCACTGAATGGGAAAGCAATCATGACTGCAGCAAGCGTTCCTCCAAAAATAATCAGGTATGCAGCGGGATTTACTAATGCTGTCAGTGAAGCCCCTTTTAAAACCATCCCTAACCCAACTGCTAGTAGTGCTATCAAAATTCCAATAATACTAGACATCATTTGCTCCTTTTGGTGTAATTAAAATAGTTTATTAATATCATTGTACGTCAAACAGGAAAATTCGACAATAATGTTTTTGATTTTGTTTGATTATAGAAATTTTGAGAGAAGCTTTATCCCATAGTCATTTTACGTAAGCTAATAAAAGGTGTGATTCTATACCTTTTTGATTTGATTGAATTATGTGGAATCACAAAAATAGACCTTTTAATGAAAATAAGCAACCTAATAGTGTTTTAATAGTGATAGAAAAATGTAAACTAAAAAAACCTACCTATTGTTTCTTCAAACCTAAAAATTATATTTGACGTGAGTCTATTTATCCAGTAATTTTAAACTAATAGGGGAGAACTTGAAAAATGTAAAGAAGTCTCTCCACTTTATTGAAGGCGGAGGAAGTAAAAAGTCATGATCAATCAAGATAACGGACTAGAAAAATTAAGCCAAATCATTTATGACTATTGTGGTCTTCGCTACACAAATCGACTTCCAACCCTTAAAGAAAAGATTTCAAAACGGGTCATAGAACTAGGCCTCACGTACTGGGAGTATTGTCGCTACTTGAAAATGTCACCTAGAGAATGGGATGTTCTTGTTGAGTTATTAACTATCAATGAAACCTACTTCTATCGGGAAGAGAATCAATTAAATGAGTGTTGTTCGAATGTCTTATCCCTGATGAAGGCGAAAAATAGTGATCGTCCGCTCCGGATTTGGAGTGCAGCCTGTTCTACAGGTGAGGAGCCTTACACGCTAGCGATGTTGATTCAGGAAACAGGGCAATTTCCACCAGGATCAGTTGAGATTATTGCTACGGATATCAATAAAAAGGTTCTTCTAAAAGCCGAAAAAGGGCTATACCATCACGGTTCGTTTGCTTTTAGAAAAATTCCTGAAAAGCTATTGGAAAAATATTTCTCAAATGAAAAAGATGGATATCAAATTAATGCATCCATTCGAAAAATGGTACAATTTCAGCATTTAAACCTCGTTAATGAAGATGAAGTAACTCAAATAAGTGAGGTAGATATAGTTTTCTGTCGGAATATCTTAATATATTTTGACCAAGAAACTACCAAACAGGTTATCCGTAGTTTACATCAAAATTTATCAACGGGTGGGTATTTGTTTCTTGGTCATGCAGAATCT
Organism: Bacillus sp. (in: firmicutes); assembly: GCA_023512145.1. Classification (GTDB taxonomy): domain Bacteria; phylum Bacillota; class Bacilli; order Bacillales; family Cytobacillaceae; genus Neobacillus. The sequence continues at coordinate 3,610 of JAIMAD010000196.1, forward strand.
ATCACGGATATGGACTTGGGATTTCAAAAAGTGGACTCAGATAAGACTTTTTATTATCGAAAGGAAGCTGATCAGTTTGAAACAGTACGGTGTGTTAGTCGTTGATGACTCTGCCTTTATGAGAAGGGCTATTAGTCAAATACTGGAGAGCGACCCTCATTTTTTTGTGATTGGAATCGCGAGGAACGGTCTGGAGGCCGTTGAAAAGGTTCAACGGCTAAAGCCTGCTCTTGTCACAATGGATGTGGAGATGCCAGAAATGAATGGCCTTGGTGCTTTGGAGCAGATTATGAAGTCTTGCCCCGTTCCCGTAGTCATGTTAAGTTCTCGGACCGGTGAAGGAGCTAAAGAAACCTTACAGGCTCTTGAGCTTGGAGCTGTCGATTTCTTTTTAAAAGACAATCTGATTAGTGATCAGATTGAAAAAGATCAGAGTTCAGAATTTTTACTGCGTTTAAAAGGAATTGTAGAAGCCAAACTTCGGTGTGCAGCGTCTGTGGTTAAGCCGCAGAAAATAGAAGGAAGTAAAATGGTGAGTAATCGGCATACTGACCTTATTTTCATAGGCTGTTCCACGGGGGGACCTGCGGCCTTACAAGCGATATTACCTCGTTTTCCAAAGGATTTTCCGATTCCCATTGTTGTTGCTCAACATATGCCCCCAGGTTTTACTAAACCTTTAGCCGAGCGGTTTGATAGCTTGTGTCAACTAAAAGTAAGAGAAGCACAGAATGAGCAGGTACTGCAGGTGGGGACAATTTATATAGCACCCTCTGGTAATCAAACTCAATTTGAAAAAATCCAGGACGGTACAGTAATTTTTAAAGTGGATAACGAAGGTGAGATTCCAGCTTTATATAAACCCTGCATTGATATAACACTGAGTTCAGCAGCACCCATCTTCACAAATCGGTTGTTATCGGTTATCTTAACAGGTATGGGTGTAGACGGGATGCAGGGGTGTGGTATGGTTAAAAAATATCATGGAAATGTGTTTGTAGAGGCAGAGGATTCCTGTATAGTTTATGGAATGCCAAAAGCGGTCTGTGAAGCGGGTTATGCAGATGGACAATATATGCTATCACAAATGTATCAAGAAATAATCTCTTTTGTATCGTGATTAATTCTTGGGTAAGAATGGTAACTTCTCCAAGGGGACGATGTGTATTTCATCGTCCTTTTTTTTTCTATAATTTATTGATTGAAATGTTTAGAGTTATGCAAACTTTCTTTCGCATTAAATACAATTAAATAATCCGAGATCGTATTGCATTTATTTATAAATATCAAAAAGAATCAAATTTTATCAAACGAACAAAATAAATTTATTTTTTATGTTAAATTAATGGATGGTAAAAGGGCATTTATTATGTAAATAATCAAGTTAAATTGTGAAACAAAAATTAAACGAAATTAATCAAAAATCATATGTGAAATGATAGAATTAAAATTTGTTGGCAACCGAAAAATTTCATGACGAATACTAGTCTATAGGTTATAATGAAAAGTAATTGAAATAAATTACCAAAAGGAAGGAGGTAAAATGTTTGGATGTTGCTCAAATACATATCAAAATAAATCAAACAACTTTAGCAAGCGGAGGAAAACCAAGGTCAACTACACAATCTATTACCCCAACGAATTCCTTCGATCAGATATTTGCAATCTATAATTTTTTAGGTCAATCACCTGCACTAGACAGACACTCTGCATCTGCTATACAAAACGGGATTGATAAGACAGAAAGCTTCCAGGCCGAACAACCAAAGGTCAGCGAAGAAGATTGGTTAGAATTAGAGTCTATTTTGGCGTCATGTTTTGTGGTAATTCAGCAAGGACAACAAACGCAGGCAATATCGGAGCAGTCACTGGGAAGTTTTTTTTCAGCAATTGAGCATCAAGCTTCTCCCATATTAAGTATACCCAATGAGACCACTTCAGACGCCTTTTTAGCACTGGGCCAGTGGTTACAAAAGGTGACAGGAATAAATCAAACATCAACAGAGGACCCGGGTCAGTTGATGCAGAAATTAGCGGAGTTAATTGCTAGAATTCAGTCTACAACGAACCAAGACTTGATTGAAGTTCCGGATAGTATAGGGGAGAAAATCCAAATAATCTTGGATGAATCAAAAACAGCAAACAAATATAACAATAGAGCACCATTGAATAGTTCATCACAGGAAAATGGAATGTTGTTTGATGACACATCAGACGGTAGTATGGCAGCGACCCAGGGGTTACAAAAGGTGGAAGGACATAATCAAACATCACCATTGGACCCAATGTCTGAAGTTCCTGGGGGTATTGGAGATATAATTAAGACGATTTTGGATGTTGTGCCGCCAGTTCTATCAGTTTCCAAATTTGTTCCAGAAGTGAGCGAATGGATTAGCATTAGTCTGAATGATACCAACAATCAGTCAGAAGGTCTTCAGGCTAGATTCGCCTTAAATCCTAAGCATTTGGGTTATTTTGAAATAAACCTTACCTCCAAGGAAGGACAACTATCGGCACAAATTGTCACGGACACTTCATTGGCGAAAAAAGAGTTGGAAGGTCAGCTTCCACAGTTAAGGGAGGCACTTCTACAGCAGGGTTTTTTGATAAAAAAAATTGATATATTGCAACAAACACCTGTATCAATGGATTTATATCCAGCCAACCCATCCATACCACAAACTGGTTCCAATTCATCCAAGCAGCAACAGAACTTAAATTTCACTACCGTTCAGGGACTGAGTATTTATGAGGGAAGTAGCTCAGACCGAATTCCAGTAACGAAGCTGGAAGATTTATCTGGTTCCAATGAATGGGCAGTTATGGTAAATCAGCAGCAGCGAGGGTCAGATGGTTGGAACGTGACAAAGGCTGGGTCTTCACCACAACTTCTTTCAGCTTCCGAATTTGTTCCGGAAGTGAGCGAATGGATTGGCGGCTATTTGAGGAGTACCAACGGTCAGTCAGGGAGCACCGAAGCAAGATTTTCTTTATTTCCTGAGCATTTAGGCCATATAGAAATCAAAATCACTTCCCAGCAAGGACAAGTATCAGCACAAATTATGACGGACACGTCGTTTGCGAAAGATGCATTAGAAGGTCAACTCAACCAACTGAAGCAGGCATTGCAAGAACATGGCATTCTAGTAAAAAAGCTTGATATCATACTGCAAACACCAGTATCCACGGATTCGAACCAAGCTAACCTTTCTTTTTCTCCAGGTGGTTCGAGTTCTTCCAGGGATCGAGCCAATACATCAGATAAGGATGAGTCTAAAGGGCAGAAAAAGGATGATCAACAGAAAATAGGGATGGAGAATATTCCGATTTCCTACGGAGGAACTGCGCAAATGTCAGTTTCAAGTATTGATTTCTCAGCATAGGAAGGAGCAACGGTAATGAGCAATTGGGTCGATGTCACCACAGTTTCCCAAAATAGTTTTATAAACAGTCCTAAGTCTTCCGAACAAAATGACATTTTGGGAAAGGACGATTTTCTCCGAATTCTTACAACACAATTGTCACACCAAGATCCATCAAGTCCCCTCCAGGATAAAGACTTTATTGCGCAGATGGCAACATTTAGTTCCTTAGAACAAATGACAAATTTGAACAAGGCATTCGATAAGTTTGCCAGCAGTCAAATGAGCCAATATACAGCTGCGATAGGAAAAGAGATTAGCTGGAATACCAGTGGACCTATATCCCCTCTGACTGGTGTGGTAACAGGAGTATCAACAAAAGAGGGAAACTATTTTTATATGATTGGGAATGAAAAAGTCCCAATGGAAAATGTTACGGAGATCAAGCAAATTATACCAGAATCGAAATAATCAAACTAAATATGAATGAAACTAGGAGGAAAACAATATGTTGAATTCACTTTATTCGGGTGTATCCGGAATGAAAGGGTTTCAAACGAAACTCGATCTTATTGGAAATAATGTTGCTAATGTCAGTACGGTAGGATTTAAGAAAAGCCGTGTTATGTTTCAAGATATTATGAGCAAAAATGTTGGAGGAGCAAACGCACCTACTAACCAAAATGGCGGAGTAAATCCGAAGCAAATTGGTCTAGGAACAAGGATAGGAACCATTGATACGCTCCATACACCGGGTAGTCCAATGACAACAAATGTTGGGACCGATTTAGCCATTGATGGAGATGCATTTTTTGTGGTTACCCCTGAAGAGGGCAGTGGTGAGAACTACTTAACAAAGGCAGGTAATTTCACACGAGATGCTAATGGTGATTTAGTCAACTCCAACGGATTTTTTGTTTCAGGAGTTGCTGAGGATAGTACTGGGATTTCAAATCAAATTAAAATCAACATCTCAGATGATCAAGTAAATAATAAGAAAATTACATCGTATTCAATCGACTCTAACGGCTATATTTCTGTGGTTGATGAAGATGGAACAAGTGGGAGATTAGCCAGGGTTATGGACACTACGGACC
>JAIMAD010000197.1 GCA_023512145.1 Bacillus sp. (in: firmicutes)
ATTATATATTGTAGTTCGTATAAGAATAAATCCAATGGAAATAAAAGAAGTGAGGGTGAAAAATGACCGAAATTCCAATAGCAATACAAATGTACACATTGCGTGAAGAAAGCGAAAAGGATTTTGCAGGAACCCTGAAAAAAGTGGCGGAGCTAGGATTTGAAGGAGTCGAATTTGCTGGTTATGGGGGACTGACTCTAAGTGAGGTAAAAGTGTTATTGGATGAACTTGGTCTCCAAGCGGTTTCAAGTCATGTGCCACTAGAAGAATTAGAAGAAAATTTATTGCAAGTTATTAAAAATCAGAAAATACTAGGAAGCAAGTATATTGTCTGCCCGTATTTACTGCCGGACCGCCGAGGTGAAGAAGATTATCAAGCGCTTATTTCCTTGCTGGATCAAGTAGGTGAACAGTGCCGCAGCGAAGGTATTACCCTGTTATATCATAACCACGATTTTGAACTGGAACGTTTGTCAGATGGCAGGATGGCCCTTGAAACTATTTTTGACGATACCAAAACAGATAATGTTGCAACAGAACTAGATATTTATTGGTTGACAAAAGCGGGTGAAAATCCAGTTGAGTGGATGAATCGTTATCAACAGAGAATACCGCTTGTCCACTTGAAAGATATGACAAAAGATGAAGAGAAGTTTTTTGCTGAGCTTGGTACAGGGGGAGTTGATATTGAAGCTGTCCTAAATCTGGGAAAGAAAGCTGGTGTTAAATGGTGGGTAATAGAACAGGATTTTACACGTCGTCCACCATTTGAAAGTATTGAGATAAGCATTAACTACTTGAGAGCGAAGTTGCTGGAATTAAACTAACAGCCCGTATTTATAATATAGAATATCGGAGGTTCCAATGGTCTACGATTATCAAGTAATCTATGAGAAACTATTTAATCGTTATGGACCGCAAAGCTGGTGGCCATCCGAGACTCCATTTGAGATGATGATTGGGGCTATTCTGGTTCAAAACACGAGTTGGGTTAACGTTGTTCAGGCATTATTAAAACTAGAATCTTTTTTAAAACCTGAAATGATTGAAAAATTAACAACTGACGAACTTGCACAACTTATCCGCTCAAGCGGTTTTTTCAACATAAAAGCAAAGCGCATTAAATCATTTATGGAATGGTTTAAAGCTTACGATTATGATATCGATAGGATCAAAAAGATAGATAAGAAGGAATTGCGGGAAGAGCTTTTAACTATTAATGGCATTGGGCGGGAAAGTGCTGATGTCATGTTACTTTATGCTTTTGACAAACCGATATTTGTCGTAGATGCTTATGCAAGAAGGATTTTTTATCGGATTGGCTATAGTATGCCAGAAGCATATGATCCATTCAGAAATCTTGTAGAAGAGGTGCTACCAAAAGAATTGGTCCTTTATAATGAATTTCATGCTCTTTTGGTTGAACATGCGAAGGAACACTGTAAAGCAACCCCTATTTGTGTTGGCTGTCCTCTAGTTGATAGTTGTGAACGAAGACTCGAATAGTTTCGTATTAAGGACGACCATCCTACATATAAACAGTAGCGGAATCGGCTGAACCGCTGCTGTTTAGTAGAGGATACGCCATAAATAAAAGGTTGCGTAGGCTTCCCAATTTTTCCAAGGAATTGATAATACTAAGATTTCTTCTTTGGTAGGTTTTCTATCCATTGCAGTTAATGCTTTTATTGCATTGATTAGTCCAACATCATCAACAGGGAAGGCTGTCGGAAAGCGTAGACAACGCATCAGCACATAATTGGCTGTCCAGGGACCAATTCCGCGTATTTTTATTAAGCTTTTTTCCACCTCATTAAAGTTTTCCATTCCCACCAATTTTTCCTTGGATAACTCGCCACTAGCCATCAACTTTGCAATTCCAATAATATATTCACTCTTTTTCAGAGTCATTTTTATATCAGCTAGGTCAACGGGAGTGAGTAGGGCAATTCGTTCGTAAGATGGAAAAATCCAATATTTATGACCATTCCATTCGATAGATTGGCCAAACTTTTCAACAAATTGTTTCTTTAATGTATATGCAAATCCCAAGTTAATTTGTTGACCTAAAACTCCCCAACACAGTGCTTCAAATAAGTTGGGAATGCCGATGACACGTAGTCCATAGAATTCTTCTGCAGGTATTTTAAGTAATGGATCCGCTTTTGCCATTTCATAAAATGGTGTTAAATCGTTATCGAGATCAAACCAGTCTCGAATGTATTTTACCACCTCGTCTCTTTGCCATTGCTCAATTGGCGAAAAACCACCTAAGAAATGAACTGTCATCTGCTTATTATCGATTACGTAGATTTGCACTAGAATTTGAATCTCGCAAGTAGTAATGACCCTAGTAATAATATCGTTTTCGATTTCATACATACATTCATTTTTATTGCGCTGTAAGTAACCCAGGTTCGCCTTCAAGTCAAACTCTGCAGGTAACTTAATCATTATATCTTCATTGAGGTTATGCGAGTACATTATATTTTCCACCACCTATCCATAGATATTTTTATCACATAGTCGCTAAAAAGTAATTTCGTTATCTTGCTATTTCATTCTTAAAACCTTACTTATTCATGATATCAGAGTATATTGGAGTAATATGATAACTAGGACTAATTCTTTGTTTCAATAGCTGGTTTTAAAATTCTACGAATCGAACAGACAACTTTTAGAACGGTATACTATGTGTAGAGGTGTAATTTATGACGGAAAATGTTGACCTCCTAAATAACATTGAATATATGACAGATGAAAAGTGGCAGGCGATTATTAACAATGATCCGGTTTACAATCATCAATTTTTTTATGCAGTTATGACAACAGGGATATTCTGTAAACCATCATGTAAATCGCGCGTTCCAAAAAAAGGAAATGTCCGTCTTTTTCAAAGCGCAGAACAAGCACTGATTGCGAATTTTCGTCCTTGCAAACGTTGCAAACCTACTAACGAGCGTTTACCTGAAAGTGAATGGGTTGATCAGATTATCCAATACATTGATGAGAATTATACTGAAAAGCTAACTTTGGAAACCTTGGCGGATATTTGTCATGGAAGCCCCTATCATTTACAGCGGACTTTTAAAAAGATTAGCGGTATTACACCAATTGAATATATTCAACAAATCAGAATTAATAAGGCGAAAAATCTGTTATATCATTCAAATCGAACAGTTGCTGATATTGCCTTATCTGTAGGTATTCCCAACACATCCTATTTTAGCACTTTATATAAAAAGAAAACGGGCACTACACCCTCACAATGTAGGTTGTTAAATGAAAAAAAGGTGGGATGGCAAAATGGAATCACAGACTAAGCCAACTATTTATTGGTCAGTACTGAAGCATAAGGATTGGAAGATATATATTGCTTCCACATCAAAGGGACTATGTTATGTAGGTTCACAAAATATGTCTTTCGAGGAATTAGCAACATGGTCACTTAAACGCTTTCCTGGAAGTCCGCTTGTGGAAGATGGGGAAAAGCTTCAGTCCTATACGGTTGAACTCATTGAGTATTTGGAAGGGAAACGGAAGAACTTTACGATTCCGTTTGATTACAGGGGGACAGAATTCCAACTTGCTGTCTGGAAGGCACTTTGTGAGATTCCTTACGGACAGAGAAAGTCATATTCGGATATAGCTAACTATATAAATAAACCTGCTGCTGTTCGCGCAGTGGGAGCAGCTATTGGGGCCAATCCCGTTTTAATTATTGTGCCGTGTCATCGTGTCGTAGGAAAGAACGGGTCACTCACAGGGTATCGGGGTGGTTTGGATATGAAGACCAAACTTTTGGATATGGAGCAGTAGGGCTCACCCGGATTTAGTTATAATTAAAATGAAGGTTTTAGGTCTAATCAGAAGGACTTAATGGTGTTCCAACTAGCAAATAATCTCAATCATAAAAAGTGTAGAAGCGAAGAGCTTTACGCTTTTATTCTTTTAATATGTTGATAAAATATTTTTAGCTGTATAATGTAGTGATGATAGCAGAGTTGCAAAAGCTTCTCGCACAGAATTAGTTTTTTTTTTGTTGTAAAATGATATAGAATTAAGTTTAGTTGTTCTACCAAATGAAAAATGAGTAGCTAGTTGATACTTTAATTAAGGAAGGTAATTTATGTCTGTAGAAAATGAAAATATTACAAGAATATTCTTAGATGGCAAGGAAATAATTCTTATTGGAACAGCTCACGTATCTAAGAACAGTGCAGAGCAAGTTAAGGCAGTTATTGAATCCGAAAGACCCGACTCTATTTGTATCGAATTAGATGAGCAAAGATACCAATCGATTATGGACAAGAACAAATGGAGTGAAATGGATATATTTAAGGTTATTAAAGAAAAGAAAGCAACTTTACTTTTAATGAATCTAGCAATATCTTCCTTTCAAAACCGCATGGCAAAACAATTAGGGGTTAATGCAGGCCAAGAAATGATTCAAGGGATTGAATCCGCTAAAGAAACGGGTGCTAATCTTGTACTAGCTGATATAAATATTCAGATAACCTTCTCTCGTATTTGGGGGAATATTGGCCTTAAGGGGAAGGCTATGCTTCTCACGCAGGTTATTGCTAGTATTTTTAGTAAGGGGAGCATTTCAGAAGAAGAACTGGAAAAGATGAAGAATCAAGATACGATTAACGCTATTCTTAATGACTTCACTGAAGTATTCCCTAAATTAAAGACTCCTTTAATTGATGAGCGAGATCAGTATTTAGCCCAGAAAATCAAAGAGGCTCCTGGAAATAAGGTTGTTGCTGTCTTAGGTGCAGCACATGTTCCTGGTATTAAAGAGGAAATAAAAAAAGATCAAGATTTAGTTCGTTTAACACAGCTTCCTGCAAAATCCAAGGCTCCTAAGATTATCGCCTGGTCAATCCCATTCCTTTTTCTAGCAATTATTGCTTATACCTTTTATACCAATCCTGCAGCTGGCGTCCAGCAAACAATCAGTTGGGTGCTTTGGCATGGAACCTTCTCAGCACTTGGAGTTGCCATCGCTTTAGGACACCCGCTTACGATTATTACTGCTTTTGTTGCAGCACCGATAACTGCTCTAGATCCAATAACTGCAGCGGGGTGGTTTGCGGGTATTGTCCAAGCCTATATTCGCCGACCAAGTGTAAGAGATTTCGAAAATCTTACAGAGGATGTTTTTACTGTCAAAGGTTTTTGGAGAAATAAGGTAACGCGTATTCTTCTTATCGTTGTCTTGGCGAATTTAGGAAGTTCAATCGGAACTTTTATTGGTGGAGCTGACGTAGTCCGTTTATTTATCAAAAACATATAGTAATGGAAACTTATCTAGTCAACATGAGGCGCTTGTAATGCAAGCGTTTTTTTGTTCGACATAGTGTAAGTTTCTAAGTTTCTAAACATTGCAAGAACATTGATTTTCCTTTTTGGAAAAATTCCTGCATGGAAAAATACTATTGTCCTCACCAGTTTGTTAAAATAATAGGATGAGGTCTGTACTATAAGGTGAAAAGGTGGTGGCATCGCTGAATAAGATGATCAAAGGTGACTCACTATTAATTTATTTTTTAATCTCAATTTTATTTATGGATACTATTTTTAGAGTAATTATGATTGAAGAACCTTTTTCCTTTGATGCTGTGATATCCACTGTCTTTTTAATAGCTATCGCAATTTTATTATTCCTCATTTGTAGCTTCTTCAAAGCTAAAGCAGGTTATTTGCTCTCTATTGTGCTCCTTGGATTAGTAGCTACAATTTATTTTTCTCAGCTTATTTACTTCGAATTTTTTAGGTCCTTTTACAGTTTGTATTCTGTTGGTAACGGGGCACAAGTATTTGATTTCTGGAAAGATATAGCTGCCATCATAGTTGGGCATTCCCTGTGGATTCTATTATTTTTCTTTCCTGTTTTTCTGCTTATTCTTTTCGGGAAGAGACTATTAACCTTTGATAGGATAGATGGATATAATAGACTTTCTCTTGTTTGTTGTCTTATTTTTGCCCATTTAACGGGAATAGGAGCTGTCTATGCTGGTGGTAAAGATCTGAATTCTGCCTATGATTTGTATTTTAAGAATAGCTATCCACTTCTAGCGGTGGAACGGCTGGGATTAATCACGACAATGCGAGTCGATCTTCAAAGACTGGTAGTAGGTTGGTCCCCAACCATAGAGATATTATCTCCAAATGAACCTAGCCAACTTCAAACACCCCCTCCTTCATTAGAAGCGCAGCCTAGTGAGCAGGTACCGGAGGAAGAAAAGATTAAATATAATGTGATGGACATTGATTTTTCTCAATTAATAGCCACTGAAAAGAATCAAACAGTCAACGATATGCACCACTATTTTGAGACTGTCCAGCCAACATCTAAAAATAAATACACTGGTAAATATAAAGGATACAATCTCATTTTTCTTACTGCGGAAGCCTTTTCTCCCTATGCAATTAATAAGGATGTAACACCCACTCTATATAAATTGGTTAACGAAGGATATAACTTCACCAATTTTTATAATCCAAGCTGGGGAGTGAGTACTTCTGATGGAGAATACGTTGCGACTACAGGGTTAATTCCTAAAAGTGGTGTTTGGAGTTTTAAACAATCAGGAAGTAATTTTCTTCCTTTTGTTATGGGGAATCAACTTAAAAAGCTCAATTACAAAACATTGGCCTTCCATAACCACACGTATACGTATTATGGAAGAGATATTTCTCATCCCAATATGGGCTATATTTATAAAGGACTGGGAAACGGGCTCGCAGTAAAAGAAACTTGGCCCGCATCGGACCTGGAGATGCTGGAAAAAACCATTCCAGAATATATTAATAGTCAACCCTTCCATACCTACTACATGACTGTAAGTGGTCATATGCAATATTCCTTTTCTGGAAATTATATCGCAAATAAAAACAAAAAGTATGTAGAGAATTTACCCTTTTCACTGCAAGGAAAGGCGTATATCGCCACCCAGGTCGAGCTTGACCGTGCATTAAAGTATTTGCTAACTCAACTTGATGTTGCTGGTATTGCCAATCATACTCTCATTGCTCTTAGCGCTGATCATTACCCTTACGGACTTGACAATAAGACAATCGACGAACTTAACGGTCACACTGTTGAGAAAAACTTTGAAATCTATAAAAGTCCATTTATCCTTTATACAAATGGAATGAAGCCTGAGACCGTTGTGAAACCTACTTCAAGTTTAGATATTATACCAACATTGTCCAATTTACTTGGAATCGAATATGATTCAAGGCTCCTTATGGGTAAGGATATTTTTTCTGATTCGGCTCCGCTCGTCACATTTTTAAATAAAAGTTTTATAACTGACAGAGGGAGCTATAACGCAATTACTAAGGAATTTATTGCAAGTGAAGGTGCAGAAACTGATGAAGACTATATAAAAAATATATCTGCCATCGTGCAAGGGAAATTTTTTTACTCGGCAAAGATTTTAGAAACGGATTATTATCGGAAGATATTTGAGCCTTAACCCTTGTTGATTAATTTACTAAATGGATGAACAATATCAAGGTTATTCTCCATTCTCATTACCAAAGGGGATAGTAGTTTATTGGTAAATCTAGTGCTTTAAAGTATAATTGTGGTTAGATAAAACAAAGGGAGGTTTTAAGTTGAAATACATAAACATAGCAAATACTGATTTACAAGTTTCTAATATGATTATGGGTAATATGCGTTTAATACAGTTGTCTGTACTTGAAGCGGAAAAGCTAATCCGTACGGCCATGGATGAGGGCATTAATTTCTTTGATCATGCGGATATTTACGGTAAAGGACAGTGTGAGGAACTTTTTTCAGAAGCAATTCAAATGAATCCAAGCATTCGAGAAAAGATAATCTTGCAAAGTAAATGCGGTATTCGCTCGCCCGAAGGTTATTTTGATTTTTCAAAAGAACATATCATTCAGTCAGTCAATGCGATATTAAAGCGCTTGAATACTGAGTATCTCGATATTCTCCTTCTTCATCGACCCGATGCATTAATGGAACCTTTAGAGATTGCAGCGGCGTTTGAA
>JAIMAD010000198.1 GCA_023512145.1 Bacillus sp. (in: firmicutes)
AGTATGGGAAGCGTAACCTATAATTATTTACAAGCGAAAAAAGCGGGTGCGCGTTTCATTTCAATCGACCCTATATATACAGATTCCGCCAATGTCTTTGAAGCGGATTGGGTTCCAATTAGAATTGGTACAGATGATGCATTAGCATTCGGTATTATGCATGTATTGCTTGAAGAAGATAATCCTATGACAAATCCATTAGTGAAATGGGATTTCTTGAATAAATACACCATTGGTTTTGATAAGGACCATATGCCAGAAGGGGCAGATCCTAAAGATAATTTAAAAGACTATATTTTAGGAACGTATGATGGTCAACCGAAAACACCTGTTTGGGCATCCGAAATTTGTGGTGTAGAAGCAAGTAAAATTCGTGAACTTGCTCGTGAAATTGGTGGTACAGAGCGAGTTGCATTATTGACTGGCTGGGCACCTGCCCGGATAGCTAATGGCGAAGGCTGGGTACAGGCTTTTTCAGCACTTGGAATGATGACAGGACATATGGGAAGTCCAGGTAATATGACGGGTGTTAGCTGTTGGGAGTTTGCCGGTAATATGGGACCGTTCCTATTAACTGCAGGAGGGAAAGGTACACTTCCATTTGTCAATCCTATCGATAACCAAATAAACGAAAATGAAATGTGGGACGCTGTATTAGACAAGAAATTCCTCCAAAGATATGAAGGAGAAAGAAAAGCCAATATCCAATTTATTTACCATAACTTTGAGAATCATTTACAAACTCGTAGCAATATCACTAAAGGAATCAAAGCGCATCGAGAAGTAGAATTCATCGTTACAAACGCATATGCCTTAACGACAAATGCTAAGTATTCAGATATTGTATTACCGGTTGCAACACAGTGGGAAACGGCTGGAGCTGTCAAAGGTGGAAATCGTGAAATCTTAATTACTTGGTCTAATGTAATTGCCCCACTATATGAGTCGAAAACGGATCAGCAAATTGCAGAAGCACTTGTCAAAAAGTTAGGAAAAGATCCAAAAGTAGTCTTCCCACTTTCGGAGAAACAACAATATTTTAATCAATTAGCTGGTAGTCAGGTGATGAAAGAAAATGGCGTTGATTATGAAATATTATGTACAATCACTGCTGAAGATATTAAAGAATGGGAAGTAGTGGGAAAACCACAACAAGGTAGAATTCCGCTTAAGGAGTTTGTCGATACAGGACTTTATCAAGTGCCAAGAACCCCAGGAGATAATTTTGGCTTTATCGCTTACAAAGATTTCATTGATTATCCTGAGGGAAATCCAGTATCTAGTGAAAGTGGAAAATTCGAGATTTATTGTAAAGCGATTAATGAATTATCCAAAACAGCTTATTCTGAAATCGCTCCAATACCAAAATATGAGGTTAAAGTTCATGGCTATGAGTCTACTTTTGAGGATTGGGAAACGAAGAAAAAAGGGAAATATCCTTATCAAGTTACCAATCCGCATTATTTGAGACGTTCACACAGTACATTTGATAATGTGCCACAGTTACGTGAAGCCTGGCCAAATCCAGTTTATATCAGTAGTAAAGATGCTAAGGATATTGGTATTAAGGATGGAGAAACCGTTCTTATGTCGAATGAATTCGGTAAATCTTTACGACCAGCAATGGTTGTTGAAACAATTATGCCTGGTGTAATCGGACTCCCACATGGAGCTTGGGTTGATATTGACGAAAAGACAGGTATCGATAAAGCAGGAGCGGATAATATATTTGTTCCCCATATTCCAAAAGGACTCGGTTCATCTGGATTCAATATGGCTCGTGTAAATGTTGAAAAATGGGAAGGCGAACCACTTAAAGAAGATGTTAAAATGGCGCAACGGATAATTAAATTCTAATAGAAGGAGGGTGTAAGTCATGGCACAAATGGGATTTTATATAAACGTAGCTGAATGTGTTGGCTGTAAAACTTGTACAATTGCCTGTAAAGATAAAAATGATTTAGAAGTAGGGAGAAATTTTAGAAGAGTCTATGATTTTGCAGAGGGTAGTTTTCCAAAACCATCTATTTGCCATCTATCAATCTCTTGTAATCATTGTGAACAACCAGGATGTGTTGAAGGCTGTCCAACGGGTGCGATGCATAAGCGAAAAGAAGATGGAGTTGTCATTGTTGATCAAGATAAATGTATCGGCTGTAGGTACTGTGAATGGAACTGCCCATACGGAGCGCCGCAGTATGATGAAGCTCTCGGTAAAATGACAAAGTGTGATACATGCCTCGATTTACGTGAAAATGGGGAAGACCCAGCCTGTGTATCTTCTTGTATTATGCGAGCAATCGAGTTCGGACCGATAGATGAATTGCGTAAAAAATACGGGAGCAATGCTGACATTAAGGGGCTACCTAGCTCGTCCATTACAAAACCGAATTTAGTCATTGTCGGAAAAAGTAACTTAACTTAAGGGGGGGAACATGTAATGCATGAATGGGAATTATTAATCTTTACCATGTGTATTCCAGCTTCAATTGGAGGATTCTTATTTTTATCACTTATTCATAAAAAAATAGCTGCAAGTGGTTTAGATCCATATAAAGTTATGAAATTACCTTTATTGGTTTTAGCCGGATTATCAGTTGTTGGATTAGTCGCATCATTTTTTCACCTAGGGACTCCAACCCATGCCTTGTATACGATTATGGGTTTTGGACGTTCATGGATGAGCAATGAAATTGTTTTTACAGGGATTTTTATTGGTTTGGCCTGTGTCACTGTAGGTTTAGCAATACTGAAAAAGAAAATAAATCCTTTGTTTATGCTAGTGACTGGTATCGTAGGACTGATTGACGTCTATTGTATGGCTTCAGCTTATACAAGTACCCTTGTTAGTGGTTGGAATGCACTTAATACTTATACTGCTTTCTTTGGAACAGTATTCGTTCTTGGACCGGTAATGGCAGCCAGTTTGATGGCTCCTGTACTTAGTGCAGAAGGAAATAAAGAAGCTGGAACGAAGATCGTGAAAACGGCTTTAGTTATAGCATTTGTTGGGGTTGCTGTTCAAGCAATCGGTGTGGCCTTGTATGGAACGATTATGCCTGAAGTTAATATGATTAACGGAATAAATGCGCTGAGCGCAATTGATGGATACCAAAGCACCGTAGTTGTTCGTTGGATCATTGAGTTGTTTGGTCTCGGTTTGTTAGGTTATCTTTCTAGATCGACAGCTAAAGTTTCCTTTTCCTTTGTCTATGTAGCTGTATTGGTCCTTGTCGTTGCTGAAGGCATGAACAGATATGTATTTTATGTAATGGGATCATAAAAAAAGTCCATTCTAATGGGATATGAGTCATATGATAAACAACAGGATACCTTCATAAACGGGTAAAAGAATGTGTTCAAACAGTAAATTTGGAGCGGTGTGCGTATTTAAAAAATCATGCACACCAATGCTTCAAAAAATAGATAGAGAAAGTCTTGTATACTTCCTTCACCTTTTACTATTAGTTCGCTTTTTATTCCTATGGATTACAACTGTGTAGCATGGAAGAACGGATGTCATATGCACATAATATATAGATGGATCGTGTCTCAAATAGAAATAACTCCGACGATAGGAGTATATAAACGATAGCTTTTTTTGGAGGTGAAGAGATGGGCTTGTTAGGTAAATGGGTAGAGAGCCTTGATTATCAATATGAAATTGGTGAGTCTTGTACACGTTATCGTAGCCCGCATTCAACTTGCCAAAAATGTGTATCATCCTGTCATGAAAACGCTATTTCTCTCGTGAATGCAAAACCTGTTATTGAAAAAAATAAATGCATAGAGTGCGGGAATTGCATTGCTTCTTGTCCGGAACAGGCCGTTATAGGAATCTTTCCTAAAAGAACCATTTTTCAAAATCAGCTAGTCGTTACTAACGACTTTTTACCAACTGTGGAAGAGCTCCTTGTGTTGTATAAAAAGGGAATCAAGTCAATTATTTATGAGGAGCCATCATTAATTGGACAGTGGGAAGTGGCAGTCCATGAAGCTGATTTTGTGCTAGCCCAGCTTGGTGAGGAACCTTTTTCTATTTCTTTAAAGGCAATTGAAAAGCAAGAAAAGCTGTATTCGAGAAGAGATCTTTTTTCTTTATGGCAAAAGGAAAGCAAGTCAGTGGTCAAGCATATTACACCTGCAAAATGGCATTTTAATCAAGATAGTTTTGATGTAGCAAAATATTTTAAAGATTTCCAATTCACAACAATTACTGTCGATATCCAAACATGTACTTTATGTAAAGCATGTCAACAACTTTGTCAGAGAGATTGCTTCGAAATAACGAATGAAGGTTTTTTCATTTCAACTAAAACTTGTTCGTCTTGCCAATTATGTGTAGATATTTGTCCAGAACAGTCTATTACGATGATGGAACTCATTTCACCAATCAATGTTACGAAACACCAAGTGTACAAAAAACAGTGCAGTGTCTGCAAAAAAACATATGAATCATTAAGAGAATCGGACGTTAAATGTGTCATGTGCACAAAGCGAGAAGGATACTTATAAAAGGGAGTGTTACCTATGTTTTCAAATATTGGAATACCCGGACTCATTATCGTGTTAATTTTGGCACTTGTTATTTTCGGACCAAAGAAATTGCCGGAACTAGGTCGTGCAGTCGGTCAAACGTTAAAGGAATTTAAGAATTCGACTAAAGAGTTAATGGATGATGAAAAAGAAACGGTTAAGGAAATAGCTAAATCCTCAGAAAGTTCAAAATAAAGAGGTGACTACTATCATGATAGAGAAAAGAACGCCAGTACAAATCAGTGAGGCAGTTGAACGAATCATGAACTGCGCCCTGGCCGGAGACAAGGAAATTGTCTCCATTGATAGCTGTGATCAACGCTATTTGGCAGAAGATATCACAGCTACGCATGACGTCCCATTGTTTACTCGATCGGGGTATGACGGGTATGCCCTCCGTTCGATCGACACAGAGCAGGCCTCGTCTAATGAGCCTGTTGAATTGAAAGTGCTCGAAGAGTTAGGTGCGGGCATGGTGGCCACGATGGAAATTGGATCATTCGAAGCAACACGGATTATGACAGGTACGATGGTTCCAAGTGGCTGTGATGCTGTAATCATGCTCGAAGTAGTTAAAGAGATTGAAAAAAATGGAGAAAAGTATATTGTCGTCAAACGAAAGGTAAACGTGGGGGTTAATATTTCCTATCAAGGAGAAGAAAGCAAAACAGGCGATCTTGTTCTGGAAAAGGGTACTAAAATTAATCCGGGTGTAATGGCTGTTCTCGCTACGTTTGGCTATTCGCTCATCCCTGTTGCGGTCAAACCAAAAGTAGGGATATTTGTTACCGGCTCTGAGCTCCTTGATGTGGACGAGCCGCTGCAACATGGCAAGATTCGCAATAGTAACTCCTATATGATTGCCTCGCAAACAAAACGTGCCGGAGCAGAACCAATCTATTTAGGGAAATTACCGGATGATTTGGAGACGTGTATTGAAGCGATTGGTGCAGCACTGAAGGATGTAGACATGTTAATCACAACCGGAGGTGTCTCGGTCGGCGATTATGACTTTATGCCTGACGTGTATCAGGCGCTAAATGGCAAAGTGCTTTTCAACAAAGTGACGATGCGTCCAGGCAGTGTAACAACCGTTGCGGTATGTGAAGGTAAATTCCTGTTCGGTCTCTCAGGCAATCCTTCAGCAAGTTATGTTGGTTTTGAACTCTTTACAAGACCTGTGATCAGAAAGAACGTTTTCTGTGAAAATCATCATCTGCGGACAGAAGTAGCGAAGCTCGCTGTTGACTTTCCAAGAATGAATCCCTATACGAGATTTGTGCGCAGTAAGGTTTCATTTGAAAACGGGGCATTAGTCGTCGAGCCGGTCGGCTTAGACAAATCCAATGTCGTCATGAGTCTAGCAAATACCGATTCATTAACCGTTCTGCCTGGGGGCACGAAAGGCTATCAAAAAGGTGATTTTGTCAAAGTTCTCCTACTGAATGATGATCAAGGAAGTTTTTGGCCTTGGTAATAGAACGGTTATTTTTCTGTTTTTATTTAGCTTAATAAATAGATTAGTAAGGAGAAGTCTCCTTACTTAACGGAACTATTAAACAATATTTATATTTTCGTTTGTCGTCCCCTTCAATTACATATAGCAACCCCCCCACTTCAAAATCAGAATGGGGAGAGCATTTATGGATCAATAGATCTAAGAATTTTATAATTTAGATACATTCACAAATGTGTCGTAAAATGCGATTCCCTTCGTACTATAAGCATTTTCACCCATATCTGTTTGTGAAGCAGGAACAAGTTGGTTTACAATTATTTGTGAATTTGGGTACCAGCCTTTGATAACACTCTATATCTTTTATTGTGAATTTAATCACAAATAGAAAAAATATACTAAATATTATGAGCGGGAGGGTGCTTTTATAAAACTTAAATAATTAGATTTATTGACAAAAAGGACAATGGAACCGTCTTAAATACCCGATGAAGAGAAAACAATGGGAGCCAAGTGATGGAGATATATCTTTCTTTACGGGAGATTGTTTGCAATGGCCGTTTGGAATTGGGAAAGTAAACCATTGTATTTTGGTTGCAATCTCACTGGGAGTTCCCCTGGTGAACCTTTATTTATTTGAATTTGAAAGAGGTGCAATTACAATGAATCAACAAAAAAGCTATGAAATATCAGAGATTCAAGATCTGTTGGAATTACGTACTTTTGCTTACGATATTTTGAGAAGCGTTTTCTTGGCAGAACCGACAAAAGAGGTAGTCATCCAACTTCAAAATGGAGTTATCGACTATTTTCCCTTCAAAGAAGAACATCCGCAACTTAAAGAAGGAATTGATCAAGTTAACAACTATTTTAAAACCTTTGATATTGATAAAAATTTTGAACAGTTACATTGGGACTATACAAAAATGTTTATTGGTCCACATAAGCTTCCAGCTCCTATTTGGGAATCTGCTTATGTAAATAAAGATGGTCTTCTTTTTCAAGAGGAGACATTACAGGTTAGAAGATTATATCTGAAAAACAATTTTCTTTCGTTGCAATATGGTCGTGAAGCAGATGACCATTTAGGGCTAGAGCTAGATTTTATGTATCAATTAAGCAAATTATTAATCGATCTAGCTAAAGAAGGACAATTAAATAAACTTTATAACATCGTAGGAGATCAAAATTATTTTTTAAAGAACCATCTATTAAATTGGACACCCATTTTTAGTGAGAAAGTTATCGCGCATTCTGAAACGGATTTTTACAAAGGGATGGTTAAAATCCTTAACGGATTTTTAATAATAGATAAAATTTGTATAGAGGAACTTTTGACCAGAACAAAATGTAAAGGAGAATTCAAGAATATGGAGGTGGATTTATGTCGAACTTTATAAAAAAAGCTACGGATCACAAATTTAGTCGAAAATCCTTTTTAGGCTGGTCTGCTGCATTAACTACAGCAGCGCTCATACCTAGTTATGGATTAAAAAAGATTGATTCAAAAGTTGCGGCTGAACAGCTAGAAAAAGAAGGAGGTTGGGTAACTGCATCCTGTTGGCATAACTGTGGTGGACGTTGTTTAAATAAAGCGTTTGTCGTAGATGGCATTGTTACAAAACAGAAAACCGATGATACACATCCCGATAGTCCTGATTATCCACAACAAAGAGGATGTGCAAGGGGACGTTCACAAAGACATCAAGTATTTGGTGCAGACAGATTAAAATATCCAATGAAACGGAAAAATTGGGAGCCTGGTGGCGGTAAGAAAGAATTACGAGGAAAAGATGAGTGGGTTCGTATTTCTTGGGATGAAGCATTAGATCTTGTAGCAAATGAATTAAAACGAGTTAAAAATAAATATGGTAATAAATCTATTCTTGGAACAAGCAGGCTTATTAATCATTATGGCGGGGGACTAGTTAGATGGGGATCATCCTCATCAGGTGCATGGGGTATACCTCAGGGACATATGACTGGATTCTTATCATGGTCTGCTAACGATAGGATGGATTGGAGA
>JAIMAD010000199.1 GCA_023512145.1 Bacillus sp. (in: firmicutes)
ATGCTACTTATGGAAATAGGGGAATCACCTTTGGATCTAACGAGGAAGGAGAGATCTTTGATGTTCGTTCCTATTCGAAAGAGCTGCAGGAGATCACAATTTCTAGCATTGAAAAAGTATTTGGAAGTCCGGGTCGAGAAACAGAGTCCAATAACGACATTATCTATACTTATGAAATAAATTCTACTATCCAGCTCAAATTTATTATTTCTATCAAGTCAAAGGTAGTCGACCACATATCTGTTTTTAATCAACAAAGAACGATACCAGAAAAGAAATAATATCTTCTTGAAATCAAAGGGAGTTCAAATCAACTAATTAATTCTGCTTGGAAAAGGATGTTAACTTGGCGTAAACAAATCGTTAAATTTTCAAAGGGCCAAGAAAATGTCTATATTAATGGCCAGAATAAGAAAATGGTTGCCCTCACGTTTGATGATGGACCAGATGCTACAACTACTTCAGCTGTTGTAGATATTTTAGAAGAATATGATGTCATTGGTAATTTCTTTTTCGTGGGAAGTAATGTGGAGAAGTACCCTGGGGTTGTAAAAAATGCCTATGAAAAAGGGCATTTAATCTTAAGCCATAGCTATCACCATATTGATTTGGCGCAATTAAGTAGAGAAGAGCTGCAATTTGAAATTGTACAAGGGGAAAACGCAATTGAAGCGATAATCGACAAACGTCCAGCTATTTTACGTCCACCTTATGGAGAATCGAATGAACTGGTTGCGACCGTTGCTAAGGAGATGGGTTACTCAATCGTTTTGTGGTCAATTGACACGCTTGATTGGTCACAAAAATAAATGGACAATATTGTAAAAAATGTGATCGACAATGTAAGAAACGGTGATATAATATTATTGCATTCAGCAGCTGAACATAATGAAACCAAAAAAGCCCTGCCGATGATGATTGAAGAATTGCAAAAAAGGAATATTGAAATTGTCGGCCTTGATACTCTATTAAATGTAGATGCATATCGTTAAAAGTCATGAGATAAAATCCATAAAATATTACTTTGACAGATAGAGTAGTTTTTAGTAATATTACTCTATCAGATAGAATAGTAAAAAATAAGGATGTGAAGCCATGATTAGCAGCGATATTATTCGTGGACATCTGGATTCAATTATCTTACGACTGATTTTTGAAAAAGACAGATATGGGTATGAAATATCAAAGGAAATCAGTTTACGTACAGAAAATCGTTTCCAGGTAAAAGAAGCGACGCTTTATGCAGTTTTTCAGAGACTAGAGAAAAAAAATTTAATCCAATCTTACTTGGGGAATGTTTCTCAAGGTGCGAAACGGAAGTATTATTCGATCACAACGCTTGGAAAAGTAAACTTAAAAGAAATGATTGAAGAATGGATAGAAACCAAGCGAATTATCGATATATTTAGTGATGCAAAATAATTATCAGTTATCGGGTAGCGATGAATATCATCTTTATCGGGCTTATCATTATTTATCTATCACAGAGATGATCGAGTCTTAAAAAGGGGGTATTCAATTATATGAGAGAAAAGAAGATTTATATCCTTTTTACTGATACAAGCTCATGGCTAACTAAACTAATTAAATTATATACAAAAAAACCATTTAACCATGTTTCATTATCATTTGATCAACAATTAAAAGAAACCTACAGTTTTGGGCGCAAAAGATCTTCCAATCCTTTTATTGGTGGATTTGTCCGGGAAGAAGTTGCTGAAGGCCTATTAAAAAAAGCAAGCTGTGAAGTTTATAGTTATACCATTCTGGAATCAGATTATAAACAAATGCAAATGAAAGTAAGGCAGTTTGAAACCGAGAAAGATCTGTACAAGTATAATTTTTTAGGACTTTTTGCTATTATTATAAATTATGATTTAAGGAGAAAGAATGCCTTTTTTTGTTCGGAATTTGTGGCAACAATTCTAAAAGAAAAAAACGGTGTTCTTGATAAATCACCAAACTTTTGTACACCACAAGACCTGATGGATGTGGAACACCTTCAATTAGTTTACCAAGGACTATTAAATTCATACCCTTATCAGACAGACGAAGTAACGATGCAAAAAGATACAGAAAATAACCCTTGGAAAACTAAATTACGGTACTCTCCTGATTTTACCTAAATAAAGGTTTAAGGGAATGCAGACGTTTCGCTGACAGTCTTTAGGAAAATAAAAAATCATTCCTTGTGGCCATTGTCCACAGGTTTTTTTTTACAAATGATAATAATTAATTGTCTTAGGAAAATGGATAACCACTATTGTATACTTCCCACCCATTCTGGTCGATGTGGAATACTTTTTTCCGATAGAACCGGTAAATTTTTTTTCATAAACTTGATTTTGTTAAACGCATAGTCTGAACCGTCATCTGATTTGCGTGGCGGTCTTTTTATTCCTCTTATTTCAACCTCTTAAATAAACAAGCAGGAATCGATACTTTTTCTTTAGAATATAAATAAGAGATTATAAAAAGAAATGAGGTAAAAGAATGCTTTCTTTTAAGAAGCCTAATGTTGAACAATTTTTTCGTACATATGCGATTGAGGACTTTGATGTCAATCATGACGAATCCCAGCTTATATTCAGCACCAATTTAAGTGGAAAGTTTAATTTATGGGGTATGGATTTGCCGAATGTATTTCCATACCCACTTACCTTTATCGATCAAAACAGCCAGGGCATTGTCTTCGATAAACAAGGACGTTATGTCATTGCTGGTTTTGATTCAAACGGTGATGAGAATGCACAGCTTTACGCCATGCCTCCAAAAGGCGGTGACTTAAAGCCAGTAAGAATAAAAGAAGGACAACGTCATATGAATCCATTCCTCTCAAAGGATGGGACTCTGCTATACTACACCTCCACAAAGGACGACCAAACCTTTTTAAAGGCCTATTGTTATAATCTTGAAACCGAAGAGGAAACGATCGTGATTGAGGGTACCGATGCAGCAACCTATCTGTATGACCTAAGTCCAGAAGAAAACAGCTATTTATTTATTAAACAGTTTGCCAATACCTACACGCTGGGTTTCGTTAAGCGTGATGGAGAAGATATTTTGCTTACTCCAGTGACAGAGGAGCAACATACTGTATCAGGTGCGGTCTATACGTCCGAAGATGAGCTTTATCTACTAACGAACTACAATGATGACTTATCCTACTTGGCAAAATTCAACCTTAATACGAAAGCATTCACAAAAGTCCTTGCCAAAGAGGGCGAAGATTTTACTGGAATTAAATATGATAAGGACCGCAATAGCTTATACCTAGTGACCGCAAAAGGTGTTGAAGACTATCTCTATCATTACGACCTCCTTAATGGTGAATTAACTGTGGTTAACACACCAGCAAGCATCATTGAAAAACTGCATGTCACAAAAAGCGGTAATCTATATCTTCTTGCCCGTTCAGCGACACGTCCATTTAATATATATAAAAAAGAAATGGGGTCCCTGCTTGATTGGGTGGCATTAACAAACTATGGTGTCCCAGGTGTCGCGGATGAAGAATTAGTAGAACCAGAAGTTTTTATGTACCCTTCCTATGATGGACTAGAAATTGAGGCTTTATTTTTCAGAGCAAAGGAAAATTCAAACAATGGTCATGTAATCCTTTGGCCACACGGCTGGCCACAGGCAGCCGAGCGCAAACAATTCCGCTCCTTATTCCAGTTCTTAGTAAATAGGGGATATAGTATTTTTGCTCCAAACTTTCGGGGTTCTGCAGGCTATGGTTTGAAGTTTATGAAAATGGTTGAAGGCGATTGGGGCAATGGGCCGCGCCTCGATAATATTGAAGGACTTGAGTTTCTGATTAAAAATGATGATGCTAACCGGGAAAAAATCCTCCTTATGGGTGGAAGCTATGGTGGGTACATGGCATTACTCCTTCATGGACGCCATGCCAATTATTTTAAAGCGGTTGTCGATATTTTTGGACCCAGTGATCTTTTCTCATTTATTGAATCCGTTCCAGAACATTGGAAGCCAGTGATGAATCAGTGGGTTGGCGATCCGATTAAAGACCGTGAAAAGTTAATTGAATTCTCCCCCATTACTTACCTAGCGGGTATGGTTAAACCAATGCTCGTCATTCAAGGTGCCATGGACCCACGCGTTGTAAAAGCAGAGTCTGATAAGATTGTTGCGGCACTTCAAAAGAATGGGGCTGATGTGGAGTACATCGTGCTTGACGATGAAGGCCACGGTTTCTCGAAAAAGGAAAATGAAATGAAGGTTTACCGGGCCGTGCTCAAGTTCTTCGACCGGTTTATTTAATTCCTTATCTATCAACTTGCCGAGAGTACCCCTTCTTCAAAGTAGTTAGAATTTAAGTGGGGAAATTTGATGGAATTAGTTAGAAGTAGAGGTGTTTGAGAATCTCATGCACCTTTTCAAATTGAGGAGTTTATTGAATAAAAAATGTCACTTCTTTAAACCTTTCCTAGTGACGTTGATCGAACATTCTTCTAGTGCCTACTCGCTCTTATCGACCGTGCGCGGACTTTTTCCCTCCTTTTGGGCTTATGAACCGCTCTTATCGACCGTGCGTGGACTTTTTCCATCTTTTTGGGCTTATGAACCGCTCTTATCGACCGTGCGCGGATTTATTTCATCTATTTGGGCTTATAAACCGCTCTTATCGACCGTGCATGTAGGTGAAAATACAATAACTAAAAAAAAGAATTGCATGTGAACCCACATGCAACTCTTTCATCTATTGGTGCTGACTCCACGCCACATTCACATGGTGTCAGGCACCAAAAGGTCTATTTTCCTTGAAAATCCCTCAACTGCTCTACCTCTTCATCCGTTAATTCCCGGTATTCTCCAAGTTCAAGCGTTACATCTAAAGGTAACGGCCCCATGCTAATCCGCTGCAGGTATACGACCTTTTTTCCGACGGCTTCGAACATTCTTTTTACTTGATGAAATTTACCTTCGGTGATGGTAAGCTCGATGTCCGAGCATATACCTGTCTTTAATATCTTCAATTCACCTGGTTTTGTTTCATAGCCATCATCCAAAGTTACTCCGTTGGCGAAAGCAACAACATCTGCTTCCGTAACTTCCCCATCAATGACAGCAAAATACGTCTTTGGGACATGCTTTTTCGGTGAAAGGAGCCGATGGGCCAGCTGTCCATCATTCATGATGAGTAGCAAGCCTTCTGTATCCTTGTCCAGTCTTCCAACAGGGAATGGTTCATACACTTGCTCCTCCATTTCCAATAAGTCGATAACCGTTTCACCGGTTCGATCCTCTGTGGATGATAATACCCCTTGAGGCTTGTTCATCATCAGATAGATAAATTCTTTGTATTCAAGAACATCTCCATTTAGTACTACGGTTTGTTTCTTCGCATCCACATGGAGTTTTGCATCTTTCACAACAACGTCATCCACTTTGACAGCACCACTTTTAAGGAGTTCTTTTACTTCCTTACGGCTGCCATAGCCGAGGTTGGCTAGCATTTTATCAATTCTCAATTTCAAATCACCTTTTTAAAGAAAATTTTTTATGTTCGTAATTTCAATTTTCGCATGACCCTGTCGACCCGGTCCCCAAATAAGCGGTCAACAAGTCCTGATTTTAGACCAAGATAAAAATAGATCCCTGCCCCTACACCGGCACTTACCATGATAATCAAGACTGCTTCACCCGTTTTTGCTGGGGAAAGGAATAATAAGAGTAATTTATAGACAAGTTCTGTCCCTGCCCACATCAATCCTGCAAAAATGACAATCAATAGACCTCTTCGCCAGACAAGCCGGAAAGGATAACTAGAAAATTTCTTAATAACAATTATATTTATCACAATCGCTGCCATATATCCAAGTGCTGTGGCAAGAACTGCTCCTCTTGTTTCAAACAATTTTATTAAAGGAATATTTAAGGAAAATTTAATTAATAAACCAACAAGCAAGCTTAAGATTGTAAAGCGTTGTTCGTTGATTCCCTGCAAGATGGCTGCTGTGACAGCATAGAGGGAAAAAAGAATGGCCACAGGTGCATAGGCAGCTAATACTTGCGTTCCAAGCGCATCAGGCTCATAAAAGGCTGTATATATCGGTTCAGCCAATAAAGATAGCCCAATGGCCGCCGGTAATGTTAAATAGAGCAACACTTGAAATGTTTGATTTAATTGCCGATTCAAATTTTTGCGATCATTCTCTACAAATGCCTTTGTTATACTCGGCACTAGCGTTAAAGAAAATGCCGTTGCAAGTGAAACGGGAATAATGACAATTTTATGGGACTCAAAGTTAAGGATACCAAAGGCTGATTCTGCCAGCTGTTTCACATTGCCTATTTCGGCCATGGCACGGTTGAAGGTAATTACGTCAATTAATTGAAATAATGGGTTTGCAATCCCAACAAATACGAAAGGGGCTGCATAGACAAGAATTTCTTTATAGATTTCCTTTAGTGAGATATTGATGGTACCTTTATCTTGTTTTAGAAGTTTGTCCAAATGCGGTTTTCTTTTATACCAGTACCATAGTAAAACAATTAAGCCTCCTATGGCTCCGACAAACGCAGCAAAGGTGGCAACACTAACAGCTGAAACAATGGACCCATTTAATACTTTTAAGACAATATACGCTCCTGAAAGTGTAAAGGTTATCCTGACGATTTGTTCCACGACCTGTGAAACTGCCGATGGGCCCATTGATTGATGCCCCTGAAAGTAACCCCTAATTAAGCTCATGATTGGGACAACGATCAATGCAAAACTAACAGCACGCATGACAGTGATAACATCTCCCAGTTGTCCTTTAGGAGGGTGTGCCAATTCAGCCAACATTGGGGCAGCAGAATACATGACTACGAAGGATACAACCCCAGTCAAAAGCATCACAACTAGTCCCGATTTAAACAACTTTCGGCCAACCGCATATTCTCCCAGTGCATTATATTTGGCAATGAATTTTGAAACAGCAAGCGGTACACCCGCCGTTGCGATACTAATAAAGATCGTATAAGGGACATAAGAGAAAGCATAAAGCTCTGTCCCTTGTTTCCCAACAATTTGATAAAAAGGAATAACATAAAATAAGCCGATAACCTTGGAAAGTATCGTTCCAAGCGTTAGTATAAATGTACCTCTTAAAAGTTTAGACCCCATAAAAACCTTCCTAACCGAAGAAATACGTGCGCACGTTCGAAAGTTAATTTCGATTTTTGGACACTCTAGTAGTTTACAACTCTTTTCCCTCTGATGCTACTAACAATCAAGTGAATTTCACTAAAAATACCTGCTATTCGTTTTTTTGAGAAGAAATGTTTATAATGAATTACGTGCGAGCGTAAAAACGCTAGTAATTACATTAAAGTTGGTGAAAGTATGGATTACGATGTCATTGTCATTGGCGGCGGCCCATCCGGTTTAATGGCAGCAATTTCCGCTGGGGAAAAGGGTGCAAAAGTTCTTTTAATTGATAAAGGGGACAAGCTTGGCAGAAAGCTTGCTATTTCCGGGGGCGGACGCTGCAATGTTACCAATCGCCTGCCTGTTGAGGAAATCATTAAGCACTTACCAGGAAACGGTAAGTTTTTATATAGTGCATTTTCTATCTTTAGTAATGAAGATATTATTAAATTCTTTGAAGGGTTAGGCGTCGCTTTAAAGGAAGAAGACCATGGACGGATGTTTCCCGTTTCTAATTCCGCACAATCGGTCGTTGATGCTCTCTTAACACAATTGGAAAAGCTTCATGTGAGAGTCTTCAAAAATAGCCCTGTTGCCAAGGTCATATACAAAAATGGCCACGTTTCTGCGCTCTTGTTGAGGGATGGCCAACAACTGTCGACAAAGTCGATTGTGATTGCGGTCGGCGGAAAATCAGTTCCAAATACCGGTTCAACTGGTGATGGTTACGCCTGGGCGGAAAAAGCAGGACACAC
>JAIMAD010000200.1 GCA_023512145.1 Bacillus sp. (in: firmicutes)
ATATTTAAGTGTTCTCATATTATGAAGTCTGTCAGCCAATTTTATTAAAATAACCCTTATATCCTTTGCCATTGCTAGGAACATTTTTCTTAAATTTTCCGCTTGCTGTTCCTCGTGGGATTTAAATCTAATTTTCCCTAATTTTGTAACACCATCGACAAGCATTGCCACTTCGTCATTAAAAGTTACCTGTAAATCCATTAAGGTTACACTTGTATCTTCAACGACGTCATGAAGAAAACCAGCTGCAACCGTGGCAGGATCCATTTCCAAGTCAGTTAATATTCCCGCAACTTGAATAGGATGAATAATGTACGGCTCGCCTGATTTTCGGTATTGGTCACGATGAGCATATTTTGAGAATTCGTAGGCTTTCTTTACTAATTCAACATGCTCCTCATTTAAGTATGTTCTGGCCTTGTCGATGACCTGGTCGGCTGTTAACACTTGATCATTCGCCATGAAATCACCTTTATTTTCATCTCATTTTATTATAGCAACAAGGAAAGTATAAACTTTCCACTGCTATTGGGAAAAATTTATACTTTCCTTGTGCGCATTAAGTACAGCTACGCCTCATGAAGTGTAATCAGCGCATTTTTTATATCAAACTCGTTCTTGAAAATCGTTCCTGAATTATAATGATTGTTACTATTATCGAAAAAAATTGCGAAGATGTAAAGGGATTGCCAACTATTTTTCCGCAAATTATGAAAAAAGTGTCGAAAATTATTTTTATGGAGGGTTAAAAGGTCTCTTTTATACTAAAGAGAGCACTCGACCGAGTGCCCTCATCAATGATTTAATAATGCATTAATGTTAAAATATCATACCCCGTTAGTTTTTTTCTGCCCTCTAAATAACCTAATTCTACTAAGAAAGCAAGACCTGCGACAACGCCGCCAAGCGACTCCACTAATTGAATGGTGGCTTCGATTGTCCCACCCGTTGCTAACAAATCATCAGTAATTAACACACGTTGGCCTGGATAAATGGCATCCTTGTGAATCGTTAGGACGTCACTACCATATTCGAGACCGTAGGCTACTTTGATTGTTTCCCTTGGAAGTTTCCCATCTTTACGGACTGGAGCAAAACCTATGCCTAAAGAATAGGCAACGGGACAGCCGATAATAAATCCACGGGCTTCAGGTCCAACAATAAGATCAATTTGTTTTTCTTTTGCATATAAAACGATTTGATCTGTCGCATATTTATATGCTTCACCATTATTCATTAATGGTGTAATATCTTTAAATCTAATTCCCGGTTTCGGGTAATCTGGTACAATTGTAATAAATTGCTTTAAGTCCATTCTCCAATTGCCTCCTCAATTTCAACCTTCTCTTGAATGACTTGATCGAACCAGCCTTTTAATTCCTGGAAGGACGAAAACAATAAATCCCTTTCAAGAGCAAATTGGTTCTTTTTGGTTTGATAGGTTCGCGAGTCAGTTAAATCACGCTTTTGCGCTTTGGTTTTCAAAGTAATAAATCCATTGTTCATTGTAACAAAATCTAGTTCAGAAAACACCTTTGACATAAAGGTTAATGTTTCCTGTGACCAGCCGTGTTGCTTAGCGATAACAGTACCATAGCGGTTCAGGTCAATTGGTCCTTTTTTTGATAGAAGAGCATAATACCATTTAAAATTCTCACGGGTTGGAACCGTGCTGAAGAAATCACTAGATTCTTTATAAAAGTGTGCATAAATTCTCGCAGGTTGCTTCCCTTTAAATAATACCCTGAGAATCTCTTCCGAGGATGGAAAGTCAACAAGGACGATATTTGACATGCTGCCATTGAAGGCTTTAGCCTCGTCTATATCTTGAATTAGAATCGTTTCGGCTATCAAGTCAGCACTTATTTTTTCAAGATATTCTTTGTTAAAAATAATGAATTTCCTATTTTCAGTGGGTGCAGTTGTAGCAAGGCTGTTAATCCGCTTTTGGCCCCGGTAATCAAATAACTGCCATGTGTCGACCGCAATATCACGGATAAAGATTTGTGGTTTACGGTTATTGTTCCATTCATTAATAGATAATTCCCCAATTAAAGAAATTTTTGATGCAGCTGATATTTGGTCAACCAATGGTCCTAACCCAAAGCCGATCCCGTCAAGATTTGCACCATTTCCATTAACAAGTACCTTTAGATGATTTTGTTCACTACCAATTTTTTTTATACTTGTTATATCAACATTATTGATTAATACCTTTGGCTTGGGGTTGTCCATACCAAAAGGAGAAAGTAGGCTCATTTCATCTAAGGAAGCAAGATTTACGTTTTTAAGTTCGACTTCCTCATCAAGATATGTGACCGGAATAAAATCCTCGTCTGTCAGCTGTTCATCAGCAAGGCTATTTAATCTTGACCTTAGTTCTGCTACATCTTCCACCTTTAAGGTCATACCAGCTGCCATTGGATGTCCGCCAAAGTGCGGCAATATATCCGTACAAGTGGATAAATTTTTAAAAAGGTCAAATCCAGCAATGCTTCGTGCCGACCCCTTTGCATGTCCTTTTTCTGGATCGAGGTTTAAGACAATCGTTGGTCGGTAATATTTATCAACAAGCCTGGAAGCAACGATACCAACGACACCGGCATTCCAACCTTCCTTGGCGATAACAATAACTTTATTGGACTTAGTCGGGTAGATCCTTTCAACCTCTTCAATTGCCTCAGCAGTAATCGTTGTGACAATCGCCTGCCTCTCCTTATTTAGAGCATCCATTTCTACAGCAATGTTTTCAGCTTCCTGTGGATTATCTGTCAAAATAAGCTGAACGGCTAAATCAGCATCTGCTAAGCGGCCGACGGCATTAATCCTAGGTGCAAGCGTATAACCAATTGTTTCTTCATTGATAGATTGTGAATCAACACCAGCAAGCTTTAATATCGCCTTAAGGCCAATATTTTCTGTTACTTTTAACCTTTCAAGGCCTCTTTTAACAATCAGGCGATTCTCACCTTTTAAAGAGACCAAATCGGCAACTGTACCTATAACGGCAATTTCAAGCAAGTGCTCTGGCACTTCACCAAATAGGGCATGAGCCAGTTTGAACGCAACTCCTACTCCTGCAAGTTCCCGAAACGGATAGATGCTGTCAGGAAGCTTTGGGTGAATTATTGCGAGGGCAACTGGCAAGTCCGGACCTGGTTCATGGTGGTCTGTAATAATTAGATCCATACCTAGATCTTTGGCAATGGTTGCTTCATGTATGGCTGAAATTCCCGTATCCACGGTAATGATTAATTTTGTTCCATTTTCCGCTTCACGGCGGAATGCGGTCTCATTCGGACCATAACCTTCTGTAAAGCGATTAGGGATATAAAAATGAACATTTGCTCCTAATTCGCGAAGGGCACTCATTAAAACCGAAGTGCTGCTCACTCCGTCTGCATCATAATCGCCGAAAATAAGAATAGGCTCATGCGTTTCGATTGCTTGCTGTACCCTCTTAACCGCTATATCCATTCCTTTTAAAAGAAAGGGGTCGTGGAACACTTCCTTCCCAAATAAAAAAGACTTTGCAGATTCGGCGGTTTCTATTCCCCGATTGACAAGCAATGATGCAACAAGAGGCGTAATTTTCAATTCATTTACAAGCATTTTGACGAGTTGTTCATCGGATTTACGAACAATCCACCTAGTTTTCGATTTTAACATACGTACGTTCACCCCTTTGACCTTCTTATTATACAGGAGCAGGAAACAGCTTTCAATATGAAAAGCGGAAGCGCCTGTCCAGGGGCGACAGGCGCTGAAGTCGTTCTTTGACTTCACCACCAGGATCGATGCGACCGAGCCCCTAGGCGCTGGAACCAGACATAATGAAAACAGAAGCGGCTT
Source organism: Bacillus sp. (in: firmicutes) (assembly GCA_023512145.1). GTDB lineage: Bacteria > Bacillota > Bacilli > Bacillales > Cytobacillaceae > Neobacillus. The sequence continues at coordinate 3,853 of JAIMAD010000200.1, forward strand.
GGTCAGGGGCACGTTGCTTGCGGACTTATCGGTGAAACTGGTTTTTGACTTCATCGGTAAGACCGAAGCGGATCTGGTCCCCCTGGCTGCTTGCATAAGAAAAACCGCAGGTTACCTGCGGCTTTTTTAATTATATCTATACTTGTGGTTGATCAGAGTATTTTTTCTTTACTTTCTGAGTTCTAATGACACCCTTCTTTTTCAACTCTTTTGCTTTCAACACAACCCAGAGTGAGCTAGCAATGAAGACAGAAGAGTAGACACCTGCTAATAAGCCAACAAGTAAGGCGACAGAGAAGTTACGGATTGATTCACTACCAAAAATCAATAACGCTACTACAGTAATTACTACTGTTAAAACTGTGTTAAAAGAGCGAGTTAATGTTTGACGGATACTTACATTAACGACGTCAGCAATATCTTGGAACGTTTTGAGACGCTTTTTCTTATGCATATTTTCACGCATCCGGTCAAAGGTAACAATCGTATCATTAATCGAATACCCAATAATAGTCAAGATGGCTGCAATAAACGTTAAATCAACTTCAAGTCTTGTGATACTGAAGAAAGCAACCATAAAGAAGGCATCGTGAAGCAAGGAAGCAATTGCTGCAACCGCCATCGCCCATTCAAAGCGAATACTTACATAGATAACAATCCCAATCGAGGCAATGACTAGCGCAATAATTGCATTTTTCGCTAATTCCTTCCCAATCGTAGGAGATACAGTGCTTACGTTTGGCTCAGAACCAAATTCATTTTTAAAATCTGATTTTAACTTGGCCACTTCATCTTTATCTAAAACACCAACAAGTCGAGCGGCACCTATTTCTTGTTTGTCACCAGAAATAACAATGTCATTTGTTTCCAAATTCTGTTTTTCAAGCGCACTCTTCACTGTTTCAGTAGTCAACGGTGTGTTAGATAATACCTCTACACGCGTACCACTTAAAAAATCAATTGCTAAGTTCAAGCGGAAAATGATAACAAGAACTAAACCAATTGTTAGCATGACCCCTGAACCAACGAAAAATTTATTTCTTGCTTTTACAAAATCAAAGCGATCGAAACGGGTTGGAAGGTCTAAAGTATCAACGTTTTCTTTAATATCATGAATTTCAGATTGTTTTACTTTAAACCAACCTGGTCTTTTATTAAATAAGCCGCTATTAACCCAAAGTCCAAGCAATAAACGAGCACCGTAAACAGAGGTGATAAAGCTGACTAGAATACTTACAAGTAACATAGTCGCAAACCCTTTTACTGAGCTTGTCCCGTAAAAGAAAAGAACTCCAGCGGTCAGCATTGTTGTTAAATTCGCATCAAGAATGGAGGTAAAAGCATTTTTACTTCCAGCCTGAAAAGCGGTCTTAATGGTCCTACCAACTTTAATTTCTTCTCTAATCCGCTCATAAGTAATTATGTTTGCATCAACAGCCATACCGACACCAAGAATGATTGCGGCAATACCGGGTAGCGTCAGGACTCCATTCATCCAATCAAAAATCAATAAGACCAGAAAAATATAGATTGACAACGTAACGGTAGCAATGAAGCCTGGAAAACGATAATATAAAATCATAAACAGAAAAATGATGAGGACGCCAATGGCACCCGCAAAAATAGTATCATGCAATGCTTGTTCACCAAATTTAGCTCCTACAGAAGTGGAAGATTCCTCCGTAAGCTTTACTGGTAATGAACCCGCATTTAAAAGGGATGATAATGATTTGGCTTCTGTTGCTGTGAAACTGCCGACAATCGAAACCGAATCCTGATTGAATATTTGCTTTACAGTTGGAGCAGATAAAAATGCTGGATTTGGTTTTGTAATTTCTTCTTTAAAAGAGTCTTTTCCTTCTTCGAAATCCAGCCATATGACAAGGTAATTGTTTGGTGCCATGTTCATAATTTCTTCAGATACTTTACGGAACTTTTCAGAACTTTTTAATGACAAAGAAACACTTGGGGCACCATTTTCATCAAATGTTTGCTTGGCTCCCCCTTGCTTTAGGTCCGAACCGTCCATCATCAGACGATCATTGGCATCCCGGAAGGTTAGATTTGCCTGTGTAGACAAAATTTCGCGCGCTTCATTTTGATCAGTGACCCCGGCAAGCTGAACACGGATCCGGTTAGTCCCTTCAATTTGAATACTTGGTTCACTTACACCAAGGACGTTGACCCGCTTCTCGAGCGCTTCAGTTGTACTGATCATCGCTTCTTTGTCAATTTTTTGTCCTTTTTTTGCTGGTTTAACCTCGTACAAAACCTCAAATCCACCCTGCAGGTCAAGTCCAAGTTTAATATTGTTTACGATGTTTTTTGTTGTTGCTCCCATTGTGCTCCCAATAATTAGGACCACAAGGAAGAAAGCAACAATTCTACTACGTTTCACCATTATGTACTGTTCCTCCTTAGTGCCTGTGCATATGCACTGTTAGGTATAAGTCTTATATAAAAATAATATAAAGTCATGAACCTATTATGAAATAAGTTAGAAAGACTGTCAATTCAATTGGATAAATGTGCAAAATTGTGATAATTCGGCTTAATTTTTTGTTATTTGTATAAGCAAATAATGGCTTTTATTTTTACCCAAGATTCTAAAATCGTACTATCAAGTTATTATTTTAATAGCTCTTTCAATTCATTTTCATCATCAAATGAAAATTCGGTTGTTTTATAGGCATCGATAGTCGCAAAGTTGATATAGTCACTTACCTTAACAGAGTATATTTCTTGGACAATTTCAAACAGTCTCATTTCATCCTTTACTTTTTTCCACTTTTTCTTTACTAAGTATCTCCAAAGCTCATTTTCTGTAACAGAATCATAACCGAGCAAGTGAAACTCTGCCAGCTTACTTTCTAATACCAGATGTAACTTTGTACGATAATGATCGTTTATGTGGATATTTTCCAATCTAACCGCCTCCTTCGGGATAGGTCCCTAAAATTTTTATTCATTGCAAAAAGCTCTTCAACTAGTCATGCTTTGTCCACCCTTACGCATATAGTTAATTGTATATGAATTCTTCTTTCTTGAGAAGGTGGGTAAATCGAATGTCAAAGTTTTTAAAAGGGACTTTTATCCTATTAATTGCCGGCCTTGTGACAAGGGTTCTTGGTTTTATTAACCGGATTGTTATAGCAAGAAGTATTGGAGAAGAAGGCGTTGGCCTATACATGATGGCTTTCCCTACATTTATCCTTGTCGTTACGCTAACACAAATCGGGCTTCCCGTTGCTATTTCAAAAAATATTGCTGAGGCGCAAGCAAAAGGTAATCATGCAGAAATAAAAAAAATCCTTGTTGTTTCCCTTGCAACTACCATTACTTTGTCAATTATTTTTACCCCTGCCTTGATTTTACTTGCACCAATCCTTTCAACAACAGTATTTACTGACCCAAGAACGTATTATCCTTTGATGGCAATTGCACCGGTTGTTCCGGTAATTGCTGTTTCTTCTGTGCTCCGAGGCTACTTCCAGGGAAGACAAAACATGCGTCCTTCGGCAACTTCACAAATTCTCGAACAGTTTGTAAGAATTACCTTAATTGCCATTATGACCAAGGCATTTCTACCGTACGGAATTGAATATGCTGCCGCCGCGGCCATGGTCGCCTCGGTTATTGGTGAACTTGTTTCACTTATATACCTGATGACGACATTTAAATTAAAGAAACGTTTCAGGCTCAGGAAGGATTTTTTTAAATACGTTCATTCTGGAAAAAAAACGTTCAAGGATTTAATGGAAATTGCGCTACCAACAATGGGAAGTAGGTTGATAGGATCGGTATCATGGTTTTTTGAACCGATTGTCGTTGTTCATAGCCTAGCCCTAGCGGGTGTGATAGCAGTGGAAGCAACAAAGCAGTATGGTGCCTTAACCGGCTTTGCGATGCCACTGTTAATGTTGCCGTCTTTTGTCACTTTTTCTTTAGCCACTTCTCTTGTCCCTGCCATAAGCGAGGCCAATTCGCAAAACAACAAAAAATTGATTGAATACCGATTGCAACAGGCATTACGTTTTGCCTTCTTAACGGGTGGACTAGCCG
>JAIMAD010000201.1 GCA_023512145.1 Bacillus sp. (in: firmicutes)
CGAAATTGAAGAGATCCTTGGCAAGACCGTTAGAAACCTGATCCACAAGAAGAAATTCAAAAGGATGATCGCGGACGGATGCTATGTAGTGGCCGTAGACGGCACGCAGAAGTGGTCCACGGACTGGGAATTCAACGCCCGGGCGCTCCGGAAAAAGCACGGCAACACCACGACTTACCATGTCTATGTTTTAGAAGCGGCCCTTGTGGGGCCCCAGGGGATTGCCATCCCCCTGATGAGCGAATTCTGTGAAAATCCTTTTGACAACAGTGAACAAAAGAAGCAGGACTGCGAACGCAAGGCGTTTTATCGTCTCTCGGTGCGGCTGAAATCCCTTTTCCCTAAACAGCCGTTGATGATAGTAGCAGACGGCCTTTATCCCAACGGACCGGTAATGGCTACCTGCCGCATCAATAAATGGGATTTCATGATCGTACTGCCCAACCAGGTATGTCTTTCGAGTGTTTGGCAAGAAGCTAAAGCAATTTTCAGCCTGGAACCCGAACAAAAATTGATTAACCAGTGGGGCGACCGGACACAAAATTTCAAGTGGGCAAACCAGATAAAATACGAATGGAGGGACCGGGAAGGCAAGAGACACTACATCGTCCTTCATATGGTTTATTGTCACGAAACATGGCAACGCGACGGTGAAACGAAAGAAAGCACTTGGGCATGGGTCTCCGCGAAAGCCATTAATAAAAAGAATGTTCTGGAGAGATGCAATGGGGCAGCCCGCTACCGCTGGAACATTGAGGAGCAAATCTTAACGGAAAAAAAGGGCGGCTACAATTACGAGCATATGTTCTCTTTTAATTGGAACGGTATGAAGTGCTGGCACTCCTTGATGCATCTGGGACATTTGCTTAATATCCTTACCCTTCACACCGTGGACCTGTGGGAGACGGTTAAGAAACGCGGCATTAATGGGACGATACACTTTCTGCGGCAAACATTGACAGGGCGATGGGTAGATATCGCTAAATTAGCTGCTCTCCCTGTAAAACCTCAGCTCCGCCTGGTAATTTAATTCAGTAGAGTAAACGCAGTTATATTCAGTTCAGCGGGAATATGACTGGTGAAGGTGAATTAACCTTTGCCTGGTAGGTTATTGTCTGAAATATCCAGGAAAATATTGTTATAGCACATGATAACCTTATAATAACCAAATTAGTATTTTTATTCCAGCAAGGATCATTGCATCAAGGGCTTTTGTATTTCCAGAGTAGTCCCTACAAACATATCATGCTTCAGCACTGTCACCGTCTACAAGTAAGTGGGACAAGGTTGAAAAAAGCAGGTTGTATTACAAGCATGGAGTTAAAGAATACTGGATAGTTGATCCTGAAAGTAAAGTTATTGAGATTTTTGTACCCGGCGAAAAGAATTGGAATTTATTTCAAGCCTTAAGTTCAGAGGAAATTTTGATATCTCCCCTGTTTACTGGTTTAGAAATAATACTTAAAGATATTTTTAAATAATTTACTGCTAAATTCTGACGTACTTCCACGGATTCGTTAATGCAGGTGCATGGATTGCTAAAAAACAAAATAGTGGATGTTAAGCGTGGAGAGTTAATGAATCAGGCTACAAATATCCCTGTCCAGTCAAAATATTTAAGACTGGATTTTTTTTTATTTAAGTTAAAAGAAAATTTTATAAGACAAATTTAAGAGGCTTTTTTGTGTGAGGTAGCCAATAGGAATTGGGCTGCAAAATAAATAAAATGTCTTATATGATTAAAGATTTAATTCCAGGGGGTGAAAATTTCCACCCGATTGGCGGTGTATCCCCGCTTGTGTTTTAATTGGTGGAAATGATTTTATAAGAGCAAAATTATTGCAATTTTCATAAAATTTACTATGAGAGTTACAGGAGCGGATGGAAGCTGCAGCAAGATATTTTTGGGAGGTTGAGGTAGATGCCCACTGTTGTCAGCCTTGTCCCAAGGGACCGGTTCCATAAAACAAATGTAAACATACCCGAGGGATGGAAGTTTATTTTTTTAGAAAATTTTTAAACATAAAACGTTTTCATATGGTACGATAATGAAAATAAGGATTGTAAAAGAAATGGAGATCCTCTATAATGTCTACTATACAAAAACAAATGTTCATTACAGAAAAACAAGAGGTGGGGAAGATGGTAAAAAGCGTATCAGTTGGATTATTAGGATTAGGAACGGTTGGCAGTGGAGTTGTGAAAATTATTAAAAACCATCAAGATAAATTAATGCATCAAATTGGTTGCCCTGTTGAAATAAAAAAAGTTGCTGTGCGTGATCGCGATAAAAAAAGAGATGTCGTTTTGCCAGAGGCAGTATTAACGACAAACGTAGAAGAAGTCATTCATGACCCAGACATCGATGTTGTCATTGAAGTCATGGGAGGCATTGAAGAAACGCGACGATATATATTACAGGCATTAAAGAACGGAAAACATGTTGTGACGGCAAATAAAGACTTAATGGCGCTATATGGAACAGAGTTGCTTGCTGTTGCATCTGAGCACGGTTGCGATTTGTTTTATGAAGCAAGTGTCGCAGGGGGAATTCCGATTTTACGCAGCCTTGTAGACGGATTAGCTTCCGATCGAATTACAAAAATGATGGGCATCGTAAACGGGACAACAAACTATATTTTAACAAAAATGAGTAAATTTAATAGAAAATATGAAGAAGTATTAGCGGAAGCACAGGCGCTCGGTTATGCTGAGGCGGATCCGACATCAGATGTAGAAGGACTAGATGCAGCAAGAAAAATGGCGATTTTAGCTCGCCTTGGTTTTTCGATGAATATTGATTTGCAAGATGTATACGTCAAAGGAATTACTGGAATTACAGAAGAAGATTTAAATTACAGCAAACGACTCGGTTATACGATGAAATTAATTGGTATTGCCCATCGAGACGGAGAGAAAGTAGAAGTGAGTGTGCAACCGACATTGTTGCCAGAAACACATCCACTTGCGTCTGTCAATGATGAGTATAATGCCGTTTACGTTTACGGAGAAGCGGTTGGAGAGACGATGTTTTACGGTCCGGGAGCAGGGAGCCTACCGACAGCAACATCCGTTGTGTCGGACTTAGTTGCTGTAATGAAAAATATGCGCCTTGGGGTAAATGGGAGAAGCGCAGTTACCCCACAATACGATAAGCAGTTAAAAGACGATAGCGAAATATACTCTAAATATTTCTTACGCATTCACGTAAAAGATCAAGTTGGAGCGTTTGCGAAAATTACATCACTTTTTTCAGAGCGCGGAGTAAGTTTCGAGAAAATTTTACAATTACCTTTAAAACAAAAAGATTTGGCAGAAATCGTTCTCGTTACGCATCAAGCATCTTTAAAAGATTACCGTGATGTGTTGCAACAGTTGCGCGATTTAGAAGTTGTCGAAGAAGTGAAAAGTTCGTATCGAGTAGAAGGGGAAGGTGCGTTGTAATGTGGAGGGGATTGTTGCATCATTATCGTGACTATTTACCGGTGACAGATAAAACACCGATGTTATCGTTAAATGAGGGGAATACACCGCTCATTCCGCTCATTCATTTGTCGGAAAGACTCGGTGTAGAATTATACGTTAAAACAGAGGGAGCAAACCCAACAGGATCTTTTAAAGATCGTGGGATGGTCATGGCTGTTGCTAAGGCAAAAGAAGAAGGCAGCGATACAATTATTTGCGCTTCGACAGGCAACACGTCTGCCGCTGCTGCTGCGTATGCTGCACGGGCAAATATGCGTTGCATTATCGTCATTCCTGACGGGAAAATTGCGCTCGGAAAGTTGGCGCAAGCGGTCATGTATGGGGCAGAAATTGTTGCGATTCAAGGAAATTTCGATCACGCATTAAAAATGGTGCGTCGTTTAAGCGAAATGGCTCCGGTCACGCTTGTCAATTCGGTCAATCCGTATCGCATTGAAGGGCAAAAAACAGCAGCGTTTGAAATTTGTGAGCAACTCGGGCAAGCCCCTGATATTCTCGCTATTCCAGTCGGAAACGCAGGAAATATTACAGCGTATTGGAAAGGATTTAAACAATTTCATGAAAAGCATGGAACAACATTGCCGCAAATGCGCGGGTTTGAAGCGGAAGGAGCGGCAGCAATTGTTCGTAACGAAGTGATTGAAAATCCAGAAACGATTGCAACAGCAATTCGAATCGGTAACCCCGCGAGCTGGGAATATGCTGTTCAGGCCGCGAACGAATCGGGAGGAAAAATTGATGAGGTGACAGATGCCCAAATTTTAGATGCGTACCGTTTACTTGCAAGAGAAGAAGGAATTTTTGCAGAACCTGCTTCATGTGCGTCGATTGCTGGTGTAATGAAACAAGTCGAGAGCGGCGAAATTGCAAAAGGAAGCCGAATTGTTGCAGTGTTGACTGGAAATGGATTGAAAGATCCAAATGTAGCGATGGACGCAACGAATATTCAACCGATCGTCTTGCCAAATGATGAAGAAGCGGTGTTTGCGCACATTCAAGGAGCTGTCCTTCAATGAACGATGGAGAGATGTTAAAAATTGTTGTCCCAGGAAGTACAGCCAACCTTGGACCTGGCTTTGATTCGATCGGATTAGCTGTATCGTTGCATTTAACTTTAGAAGTTGTTCGTGCGGAAATGTGGGAATTCGTCCCGAAAACAAGTGAAGTGAAAAGTATTCCAACAGGCGAAAGCAATTTAATTTATCAAGTAGCAAATGAACTAGCTCGTCAGTATGGTGTGGCGTTGCCGCCGTGTCGCGTGTTTGTATCAAGTAATATCCCATTTACGAGAGGGCTAGGTAGTAGCGCAGCGGCGATTGTAGCAGCCATTGAGTTAGCAAATGAGCTTGGGCGTCTTGAATTGTCACAAGAGGAAAAAATGCGCGTAGCTAGCGTATATGAAGGTCATCCTGACAATGTCGGTGCTTCTTTATATGGGGGAGTAGTCATTGGAAGTCATTTGAAAGACCGTACACATATTGTACACATTCCTTCCATTCCAGTTGATTTAATTGCTGTCATTCCGACGTATGAATTGGAAACGAAAAAGTCTCGCACAGTTCTTCCAAGCGTATTTACGCGCGAGCAAGCCGTCGAGGCAAGCGCAATTAGTAACGTGCTTGTGGCGGCATTGCTTACAAACCATTGGTCGCTCGTTGGTGAGATGATGGATGCCGACTTATTTCATCAACCATATCGTGAATGTCTCGTACCTGAATTGCCCCATGTGCGTACAGTAGCGAAACGGAACGGGGCATTTGGGGTAGCGCTAAGTGGTGCTGGTCCGACTGTCCTTTGTTTTGCTGAACAAGGGAGAGGGAAAGAAGTATATGATGCGCTTGTGGCAACATTTCCACATTGTGCTGTTCGCATGTTGTCAGTAGAAACAAAGGGGAGTTGTGTATATAAAATGGCGTTAGAGAAATAAATGATTTTCTTCATATGAAAAGGGGTGCACATTTCGTACACCCCTTTTTTCTTTAAAACACTTGTTCAACTTCAACAACGCCAGGAACTTCTTCAAGTAATGCGCGCTCAATACCAGCTTTCAATGTGATCGTTGAGCTTGGGCAGCTTCCGCACGCACCGAGAAGGCGAAGTTTAACAACGCCGTCTTCTACATCGACTAATTCGCAATCCCCGCCATCGCGAAGTAAAAATGGACGAAGTTTATCTAATACTTCTTGCACTTGTTGTTTAATATCTTGATCTGCCATTTTCATCGACTCCTTTCACTAATTTTATTATAATCATCATGATGAAAAAAATCTATCAACGTTACTTAACTTTTTTCCAGGGGAGAGAATAAATATGATTGAAATATGTGTGTATGGGGCGGATATGATTTGTGCTTCTTGTGTCGGTGCACCATCATCAAAGGATACGTATGAATGGCTTCAAGCTGCCATTTCGCGCAAATATCCGAACGATTCATTTCAATTTGTGTATGTTGATATTTTTCATCCACCGGAAGATGAAGAAAAACGTCAATTGGCACAAAGGGTAATTGACGAAGACTTATTTTATCCTGTCGTTGTCATTGATGGGGAGATTGTTGACGAAGGAAATCCGAAATTAAAAAACATTTATGAAGCGATTGAAAAAAGGGCGAAGTAACTCGCCCTCATTCATTTTACACAACGCAAATCAGTAATTTGGGCTTCATGTTCAATGGAACGTTTAGAAAGTACATCTAAAATGCGTTCTTGTCTTTTCTGATTTGCTTCAATATTTTTGACGATTTCATTCGTTTCAAGTACAGCTTGTTGGATCATTTTCAAGTCTTGTTTTGTGGCCATATTTTCGAGATCTTGTTTTGTAGCCATTGTCTGTTTCATATTATTCATTTCTGCTTGAAGTTCGTTTAACTTTGTGAGAACTTGCTGGAGAACCGCTTCCAACACTTATCTCTCCTTTCTACTGGTTATGTGTATAAAGAAAACACCTTAATAAAATCTAAGGTGTTTTCGGCATGAGAAGATCATTATTTTGTTATGCTATGCTTATCATACCATAGTGTCAAACAAAAAACAGCATATGTTTATACGAAAAATGTAGGCAATTAATATCCGTTATGGTACTTGTACATCCATAAGACGCCTGATTTTAGTAGGCGCGGAACCCGTCCGGTTAGTGGGCGATCGGCAACGAGGCCAAAGCCATGTTTTTTGCCTAATGATCCTAAAATACCTTTTAACTTAATTGGCGGAAATTCGCTTGGTGGTTCTTCGTCTTTCCAGCGTTTTTGTAATACTTGAGCGATTTGTTCTGCTTGTCCTTCGGCAAGTTGGGCGCTCGGAGCGTGCGGTAAGCTTGCGCAATCTCCAACAACATATACATTTTCTATATTTGGAATATGATGTCGAGGTGTTAATACGACACGCCCTTGACTGTCTTTTTCCACATCGAGTTCGCGGACGACACGATTCGGTTGAATGCCGGCAGTCCATACAATCGCATCGCAATGGATTGCTTCTTCGTGATTATACAACGTATGTTCCTCAACTTTTGTAATGTTTGATTGACGAATGAGTTCCACACCATGCGAATGAAACCATTGCTCTACATAATGGCTTAGCCGTTCTGGAAACATAGATAAAATGCGTGTGCCGCGGTCAAATAGTTTAACGTGTAAATCTGGACGACTTTCAACTAATTCACTTGCCAATTCTACACCGCTTAACCCAGCACCGACGACACCGACGATGCTATGTGGTGGGAGATTGCTTAGTTTTTGATACGTTTCTCTTGCTTTATCAATTGTTTGAATGCTATAAGTAAAAATGTCTGCACCGGGTACACCGTGATATTTATCTTCACAACCTAATCCGATGACTAAGTCATCATACGGAATACACGTTCCGTCTTGAAGATGAACAACTTCATGATGTAAATCAATTTTTTTGACCTCACCAAAGACGTAAGATAGGCGAGGGTGTTCTGGGAATGGAACACGAATGTGTTGGTCACTAATTGTCCCAGCAGCTAAAGCATAATATTCTGTTTTTAAACAATGGTATGGAACACGATCAATTAATGTAATATGGATATGTTCTGGTAAATTCGGAAGGATGCGGAGTAAGATGCGCATATTTCCGTATCCGCCGCCAAGTAGCACGAGGTTTCTCATGGAAGCTTTCCCCTTTTGATAAAATTCGACCACTAAAAGTATAGCGAAATTGTGACAAAATAACAACATTTTTTCGAGAAACATGAATAATTAAGATGTTTTTCTTATGTCAATATTACATCATTTTTAGTGAAAGTGTTATAATATTAAGATTGAGGTGAATACATTGTTGAAACCGATCGTTGAATTTTGTATAAGTAATTTAGCAAATGGTTCCCAACGTGCCCTAGAGCAATTAGAGAAAGATCCTAACTTAGATATTATCGAAT
>JAIMAD010000202.1 GCA_023512145.1 Bacillus sp. (in: firmicutes)
GACGGTTCTGACGGTTTTTATTGGTGATAATGAGTCCACCAGAACCGTCTCCCCGGTATTTATGAGTGTGGCTTTAAAAAATGATTATATAAAAAAACGTAATACATCAAAATTATTCTCCAGAAATATTAAAAGTAAAAAATTTTACTTGGAATTATGACATTGTTGACTTTAAGGTTGAATATTATGTAAATCAAACTAAGTATGTTTTTCATTATATTGATCAAATTACTAGAGAAATTAATCCACAAAATTTTTCGAAGGATCCTTTAGAACAATTAGAGAGGGAAGTTAAATACATAAAAAGAATGAGAGAGAGGGATTGGGGCAAAAGAATATTTTCCTTTCACAAATAGCGAACGATAAAATTACTTAGGTGAACACCATGGGGACGGTTTTGAGGGCTTGGTGATAATGTGCCCACCAGAAGAACCGTCCCCTCGGTATTTGGATGGTACTAGGCACAAAAACCAAAAACCGCCGTCAAATCAACGGCGGTTTCTTCTTAAAACCTACTTACCTGTTAATTGAGCTTTTTTCTGTTCAACTGTCTTAAGATCAAAGCGGTCAGCATTCATCACCTTAACCCAGGCAGCAATAAAGTCACGGACAAACTTCTCTTTGTTATCATCTTGAGCATAAACTTCTGCAATGGAACGTAGGACGGAGTTTGAACCAAACACGAGGTCCACTCGAGTCGCTGTACGTTTAACTTCACCTGTTTTACGATTCCGTCCTTCATAGACAACTCCATCAACAGGCTTCCACGCCACTCCCATGTCAAGCAAGTTCACAAAGAAGTCATTCGTGAGTTGTCCTACAGAATCGGTAAATATACCGTGTGCAGTACTGCCGTAGTTTGTACCCAGAACACGCATACCACCAAAAAGAACGGTCATTTCCGGTGCAGTAAGGTTTAAAAGTTGAGCTTTATCGATTAGCAGTTCTTCCGGACTTACACTGAACTGCTGCTTTTGATAGTTGCGGAAGCCATCAGCGACAGGCTCCAGCACGTCAAAGCTTTCTGCATCTGTTTGTTCTTGGGTTGCATCACCGCGTCCAGTAGCAAACGGAACGTTTACATTAAAGCCTGCATCTTGGGCCGCTTTTTCGATTGCGGCACAACCGCCAAGTACAATCAAATCGGCCAAGCTGACTTCCTTTTCAATATCCTTTTGAATGCCCTCTAGTACCTGAAGCACTTGTGCCAGTTGTTCTGGCTGATTGACTTCCCAATCCTTCTGTGGAGCAAGCCGGATGCGGGCACCATTGGCTCCGCCGCGATGGTCTGAGCCACGATAGGTACTGGCAGAAGCCCATGCCGTGGTTACTAGCTTGCTAACTGTCAATCCTGAGTCTAAGATTTTTGCTTTAAGCTCGGCAATATCAGCATCTGTTAAATCATAATTACCGGCTGGTACAGGATCCTGCCAGACGAAATCTTCTTCTGGAACTTCCGGACCGAGATATCTTGCTTTAGGACCCATGTCACGGTGTAAGAGTTTGAACCATGCGCGGGCGAATACATCTGCAAATTCCTTCGGATTCTCGTAGAAACGACGACTAATTTTCTCATAGATAGGATCATGACGTAAGGCCATATCGGCCGTGGTCATCATCGTTGGCACTTTAATCGATGAATCTTCTGCATCTGGGGCAAGATGCTCCTCAGCAGGGTTGACAATCAGCCACTGCCATGCACCTGCAGGACTCTTTGTCAGCCACCATTCATAGCCAAACAATAGCTCAAAGTAACCATTATCCCATTGTGTTGGGTTAGCGGTCCAAGCACCTTCAATACCGCTCGTGATCGTGTCACGGCCTTTACCGGAACCGTAAGAGTTGATCCAGCCTAAGCCTTGTTCTTCAATTGGAGCAGCTTCTGGCTCTCGACCAACATGAGAGGCATCACCTGCACCATGTGCCTTACCGAATGTGTGACCGCCGGCAATGAGGGCAACTGTTTCTTCATCGTTCATTCCCATTCGGGCAAAGGTTTCACGAATGTCCTTGGCACTTGCAACCGGATCTGGTTTGCCGTTTGGACCTTCTGGGTTCACATAGATAAGCCCCATTTGAACAGCAGCAAGTGGATTCTCAAGGTTACGATCGCCTGTGTAACGATTATCACCGAGCCATTCCGTTTCAGTACCCCAATAAACGTCTTCTTCCGGATGCCAAATGTCTGCGCGTCCTGCGCCAAAACCGATTGTCGGGCCACCCATGTCCTCAATCGCGATGTTACCTGCTAGTACAAGCAAGTCGGCCCATGAAATCTTGTTCCCAAACTTTTGCTTAATTGGCCATAGAATTCGTCGGGCTTTATCCAAGCTTGCATTGTCAGGCCAACTGTTAAGTGGAGCAAAACGTTGGTTGCCAGTTCCGCCGCCACCTCGGCCGTCCCCAGAACGGTATGTACCGGCCGCGTGCCATGACATACGGATAAAGAAAGGACCATAATGGCCATAGTCAGCAGGCCACCAATCTTGATTGGTTGTCATGAGATCACGAAGATCTTGCTTAAGCTTAGTGTAGTCTAACTTTTTAAATTCCTCTGTATAATCAAAATCTTCTCCCATTGGGTTCGATTTCCTGTCATGCTGACGGAGTATATTCAAGTTTAACGCGTTAGGCCACCAGTCCCGAGTTGTCGTACCACTTGATTTAACACTAGTCGCACCGCCGTGAAACGGGCATTCCTCGATGTTGTCATTGTGTTTAGCATCCATTTTTTTATCTCTCCTTTTATGTAATTTATTTATATATAATTATGTATCTAGTAAATTACTTAGACACTATAATTATAATAATTATTAAATAGTATTTATGATAATTATTATATAGTCTTTATAATATTTTATTATAAATAAAAAGTTTAGAAAAATGAGGCTAAAAACTATTTACAGTAATAAGAATAGAGATCATGCTGTTGAAATGGAGGACAGAATTTTGAAGTTTCATAGTTGTATAGTTAGTATAATTTAAGAAGAATCATTGGAAGATAGAATGGAAATGGATGAATTAGATGTTTGGAGAATTTGTCTATATTACCATTATAATGAAGTATATTGTTATTGGGCAATGTATATGAATACCTCTAAAGAAATCATCTTGTCAATATGTTTACGAAATTTAAATATTTAACACTTGCCAGCAGCCTATGCCCACTGAAAAAAAGTCATATAATGGAGTTAATAGTTACTCGATTTTTTTCATAGAAATGGAGTTGGCAAGTAATGAAACATGTTGTCATTACGGGGAGCACAAGAGGAATTGGTTATGGACTGGCCCGGGAATTCATACAGGCAGGTTGCAGGGTAATGATCAATGGACAATCACGGGAAAGTGTTGATACCGCATTGCAAGGTCTAAGAGAAATGTATCCTAATATTGTTGAAGGGTACGCAGCAACAGTACATAAACGGGATGAATTGGAGCAATTATGGAATTACGCTGAAAAGCAGTTTGGCACGATTGATATTTGGATTAATAATGCAGGAGTTGACCAAGAGCGGAAATACTTTTGGGAACTGGACGAAGAGGCGTACGATAAGGTGGTTCATACGAATCTTAAAGGTGTTATGAATGGCTGCCATGTGGCTTTCAATCACATGTTACAACAAGGCTACGGCCAAATCTTTAACATGGAGGGATTCGGCAGCAATGGGATGATGCGCGAAAAGATGACGTTGTATGGAACATCTAAAAGTGCCGTCAGCTATTTTACCCGCTCACTGGCAATCGAGGCCAAGCAGACAAATATAAAAGTGGGCACGCTAAGTCCCGGTATGGTCGCAACAGATTTTCTACGGAAATCGCTCGATGAACAGAACCGGAAAATTTTTAACATCTTGGGCGACAAGGTCGAGCCGGTAACGAAATTCCTTGCTGAGAAAGTCCTGGAAAATCAAAACAATGATGCAAAAATTCAATGGTTGACCAAACCGAAAGTCATGTGGCGATTTGCTAGCTCGATGTTTACAAAGCGGGATATTTTTAATTAATATACCATGGCGATGGTTCTTGTGGTAGAGACTAACCATTCAGTAATAAAGAATGTGGAAGATCTTTTGGTAAAATGTACTTTACTACCAGTAATTTTAATTGAAGAATAAGCTGCAACTCTTGGTAGCTTATTTTCACATAGTTAAAGGATTTTTATAATAATCGTTAGCAAAATATTGACATGATAACTTAGTATATGGTATTTAATTATATGGATTAGCACTCGGATAGCTAGAGTGCTATAGGGTGCTGATTTACTATTTAGACAATCGAAATCAGTTACTACATAATCGTTTGTTCACATTTTTAGAATGGAAAGGGGATATTTATATGACGAAGCAACAGTTTAAAGCAGAATCTAAACGATTACTAGAAATGATGATTAACTCCATTTATACGCACAAAGAGGTATTTTTAAGAGAGTTACTATCGAATGGTAGTGATGCCATTGATAAAATTTATTACAAAGCTTTAACGGATGATGCGTTAAGTTTCAACCAGTCCAATTATTATATTAAATTGGAAGCTAACAAAGAAAACCGTACCCTTAAGATAATCGACACAGGGATCGGGATGACCAAAGAAGAACTTGAATCAAATCTTGGGACGATTGCTAAAAGTGGTTCGTTATCATTTAAAAAAGAAAATGAAATAAAAGACGGCTACGACATTATCGGTCAGTTCGGGGTAGGCTTTTATGCAGCATTCATGGTAGCTGATGTTGTCACGGTCATTAGTAAATCGTTAGGCTGTGATGAGGGCTATAAGTGGGAATCCACTGGTACAGATGGATATACGATTGAGTCCATTGAAAAAGATTCAGTGGGTACAGAGGTTATTTTAAAAATTAAAGAGAATACTGAAGATGAAAATTATGATGAGTATTTAGATGAATATCGCTTAAAATCAATTATCAAGAAGTACTCAGATTTTATCCGCTATCCAATCAAAATGGATGTCGTCAGCAGTAGACTGAAGGATGGCAGTGAGTCCGAATACGAAGATTATCAAGAGGAACAGATTATCAATAGCATGGTTCCGATTTGGAAAAAGAATAAGAACGAGCTTACAGATGCAGATTACGCGAACTTCTATACAGAAAAACGCTACGGTTTTGACAAGCCGATTAAGCATATCCATATCAGTGTTGAAGGATCCATTCGCTATAATGCTATTCTTTATATCCCTGAAAAAACGCCGTTCGACTTCTATTCGAAGGAATATGAAAAGGGCTTAGAACTTTATTCCAATGGGGTTCTCATCATGGATAAATGTGCAGACCTGCTTCCAGACCATTTCAGTTTCGTCAAAGGGATGGTCGATTCTGAAGACTTATCGCTTAACATTTCAAGAGAAATGCTCCAGCATGATCGCCAATTGAAGCTGATTGCAAAAAACATTAACAAGAACATCAAAAGCGAATTACTCAGCCTTCAAAGGAAAGAACGCCAAAAGTATGAAGAATTTTATCAATCCTTTGGTCGTCAGTTAAAGTACGGAGTGTATAATGATTTCGGTGCAAATAAAGAATTATTACAGGACCTGATCATGTTCAATTCATCGAAAGAGAAGAAGCTTGTCACCTTAGATGAATATGTTTCAAGAATGCCAGAAGACCAAAAATATATTTATTACGCTTCTGGTGAATCGATTGATCGGATTGAAAAATTACCACAGGCAGAATTCGTTTCAGAACAAGGATATGAAATTCTTTATTTCACTGACGATATCGATGAATTCGCGATCAAAATGTTAATGTCCTACAAAGAGAAAGAATTCAAGTCGATTTCAAGTGGAGACCTAGGAATCGATGGAGAAGATATCAAGGAAGATTCTGAATCTAATGACATAGAAAACAAAGAACTCTTTAACCATATGAAAAATATTTTAGCTGGTAAAGTTAAGGATGTAAGGATTTCAAAAAGACTTAAATCCCACCCGGTTTGCTTGGCTACAGAAGGTGATATCTCAATCGAAATGGAAAAAATTCTAGCGATGATGCCAAATAACCAAAATGTTAAAGCGGATAAGGTGTTAGAAATCAATAATAATCACGAAGTCTTCCAATCATTAAAAGAAGCTTTTGAAAATGATAAAGATAAATTAGATTTGTATACCAAGTTATTATACAATCAAGCACTATTGATTGAAGGATTACCAATCCAAGACCCCGTTGAATTTACCAATGACATTTGTAAAATAATGGTATAGACTTCTAATGAATTGGCCGTTCTCGCACAAAGTGAGAACGGCTATTTAAATGGAGATAGTACTATCTACATTTAATCCAGTTAGCGTTAAAGGAAATGGCTATCACCAGTAAAAACGTGCAATCTGACAATCAAAAAAAGAAGAGCTATTTGAAATACATTCACAATAACTCTTCGTACCATATTATGCCCTTTTATAATTAAGCCAAGAACACCCGTGACTTCAGTCGTGGGATGAATTGGCTTTTTTTTTGCAGAAAAAAAGGTTTTCAACTGACAAACTGGTGTTCGTTTTGGTAAAATATAGATAGGGAGAGGAGGTGATTAAAATGAAAACAGGAGATGAAAAAGAATATCGTACTTATCAAGTGACGGTTAAAAAGGGACATAAATTATATCCTTATTTCGAGGGATTGTGTTTGAACGGTACTAACTTGTACAATACGGCAAATTTCTACATTAGACAGGTTTACACAGCTCTGAAAAATGATAAAAAGCTTCAACCGTTACAAAAGGAAGTGATGGAAACCATCTATCAAAACATAGATCAAATGAATGAAAAGAAAACAATTGCCTATTATAAGAAAGTAATAAAAGAGAGGGCAAAGGGACAAAAAAAGGAGAAAGAACTAGAATTAAATTTATTTGTTTTACCATCAAAAGAAAAATCTTTTGTAGGATACCATTTTCTTGATTGTTTATTTAAAACAATTAAACAAAAAGATTATTATTCCTTACCTGCTCAAATTAATCAAGAAGTCATTAAAAACGTGGTTCAAAACTGGAACAGTTTTTTTGTTAGTTTGAATGATTATAAGTTGAATCCAACTAAATATAAGGCAAGACCAAACATACCAAACTACTTACCGAAAGGCAGTAAAAAGGAAGTGGTTTTATCGAACCAAATCTGTAAAATGGTAGACGGAAAGTATTTAAAGTTTCCAAAAACAAAACATAAAGTAAATATAGGAAAACTAACAACGTACCCTGGTAAATACCAACTGGTCAGAATCGTGCCCAACTATGATCATTTTACTGTTGAAGTTGTCTTTTTGATTGGAGATAAAGTAGAAATAGAAGCAAAAAATGAACGTTGTCTGAGCATAGACTTAGGCCTTGAAAATATGGCCACGTTAGTGTTCAACACGGGTAGTGCCCCTGTTTTGTTTAAAGGCGGAAAAATTAAATCCATTAATCAATGGTATAACAAGCGCAGAAGTTTCTATTTTGCAGCATTACGAAATGGAAAAAGTCCAAAAGAAGGACCCTTTCATTCGAAGAAATTAAACGAGTTAGCTAGCAAACGTTCGAGACAACTCAAGGATTTCTTCCATAAAGTTAGTTGTAACATCATAAAAATCGCAAAAGAAACGACCATCGATACCATTATCATTGGTAAAAATGTTGATTGGAAACAAAAAACAAACATGGGTACGAAAAACAATCAAAATTTTGTGCAAATCCCACATTCTACCCTAATCGAGTTAATTACGTACAAAGCAAATGCCGAAAATATCGCTGTCACTGTGACAGAAGAAAGTTACACATCGAAAGCTAGTTTTCTAGATGAAGATAGTATTCCAACCTTCAAATCGGGGAATGAAGAAAAACATATCTTTAGTGGAAAACGGATAGTACGAGGAATGT
>JAIMAD010000203.1 GCA_023512145.1 Bacillus sp. (in: firmicutes)
ACTTGTGACCTCGAGCTCCTAGGCGCTTGTGCTGGACAATTCTCAAAGTTAAAACTTTATACTTACTTATCTATTAAAATAACGTAAGGCCAATCTCCATAATTGGAGATTGGCCTTTTTTCATGAGAAAAATTGCCGGTTTATTGTATAGTGCTGGTATGCGAGTGTGATAGTTTGGCAATACTAGTGATAGTTCACTGATCCGAGGAGGCACGGCTGATGAAGGGAAATCATTTGTTATTGTCGGAGTTTGCTAATGAAGATGGTTTTGAGCTTACTAGTTATATAACGCACTTGTTTGAGTGTTTTTCAACTCTAGCAAAAACTGAAAATGCGACGAACAAGCCAGCCTGATAAAAAGGGACTGGCTTTTTTAGGTTTAATAAACTACTTTTGCGAGAATCTTTTGTGAGGTTTGCGGCAAAATTTGTCTGACGGGCGGTGCTGGGACGAATTAGTGAGAACTAGCAAGATAGTAAACGAGAAATAGGTAGTAAACACAAAAGCTGAGTTCATTTTCTTAAAAGGGATGGTTTTGCGATCAATTTCTTTGATAGTGGACGATGTGGTAGATAAAACTTAAACTATGACCGATAAAGGTGTAAAAGCGGCTGTTCCAAGGTTAAGCAGGGGCAAAGATTGCTTCAGAAAAGTCGAAAATATGGATTCTTCTTTTCTTTTCTGAGTCTTCCCCTCCTCTAATAGTGATTTTTTGGGTATAATAAAGGAATATGGATTTTTATAAAAATTTGCGTTGTTATACATAAAATTTGATTAGCCAAAAAAAGGGGGTCGCGGCCTTGGAGTCGACACCTATAAACCAACAAATAAAAGGTCTTGCTGATGAGCTTGGCGAAATTCTGCATCCGCATGTCACTCTGGATGCGATGCTTATTCAAAAGGGTTTAATGCTGTACCGGCAAGGGCTGGTTACGCAATTACATATTGGGGATGAGGATATTACGGCGATTGTGCAGGATGTGATGCCTGTTAAGGTTCATATTAACCCAAACTTTTTGGCGGTGAGTACGTGTGCTTGTCCGGAGCAAGGTCTGTGCCGCCATCAGTTGGCTGTTTTTTTCAGTGCCTATTCCCGTGTGGGCAGTGTCACTGATTGGGTTGAAACGTGGCGTGAGCCTGCTCGGGAGCAGAAGTCGTTCTCAACCTGGGGGATGCAGACAGCAAGGGATTTGATTAAGGCGAACGGTGTGTTAAAGCCGGATTACAGTCGCTGGGTCCATTCGTTTGAGGTGAGTTTTGATACGTTGCTCGCTTCGAAAAAATATGCGAGTCCGTTTGTGATTCCTGAGTTGTTCGGGATTTACGAGCGGCGCATTCACGCAAGTTCCCCTGTTGAGCAGGAATGGCGCTTGCTTTATGAATTGGTCGGGATTGTTGTTTCTTTTAAAAAGCTAGCTGCCCTAAGTGAGCAGTTGGGTCATAGCGAGGATATGGTGAAGCGCGCTTATCTTCCGATATTCCATAATTTGATGGATGATGCCGAGGAACTGGCGCTGAAAATTGGCGTGCAGTCGCTGCCGTTTGCGTTTGATGAGTTTATTGTCAAGTTAAAGGATGATGCGTTCGATTTGCTGACCTGTGCGTCGAAATTACAATATGAGCGTGTTTTTTTGTACCGCCTGCTTTGGGTTCATTTTTTCAAAAAGAAACCGTGGCGTGAGGAAGAGATTGAGAAGATTAATGCTGCTCTGAAGGTACTCGAGGATTGGCAGAGCCCTGCCCCACTGTTGCTTGCCGGGATTCATGTGAATTTGCTGCATGGGAATGACGAGAATGCACTGCAGTTTGTTGGGCATTTTGGCGATGAAGAGATTGCCCCGTATATGGTTTATTGGATTGATTATTTAACCCAGTTGAAGGCTTGGCGACGGGTCGGTCTGGTGATTGAGTTATTTCTACAAAAGGTAAAAGTGTATTTGGATAAAATGGGTAGCTATCAAACTTGTGTGGTGTTTGTCAGGAATGCGCTTCGGTCAATCGGACCGTATTGTTCGGAAAATGACCGGGTTGATTTGTATGAGCGGGCCATGCTGTTAATGCTTCCCTATAGCTTTGCTGATTATGAATATTTGTTGTTTGAGCGCGGGCAGTATGAGCGCTGGGGTGAGCTCCAGGCGTTTGTCGGCTTGGACTTTTATGATTTGCCGAAGGACCGCGTGAAAATGATTGAGAGGGAGCAGCCGGAAGTATTGCTGGCGATGCTGCACCAGACTGCCCAGTATGAGATTGCCCAGAAAAACCGGCCTAGCTATCGTATGGCGGTACGGCATCTGAAGAAGCTGCGGACGTTATATAAGAAGTTGAAACGTGTTGATGACTGGCAGTACTTTTTGGATACTTTGTTGTATAAAAATAGACGGCTGCGGGCATTTCACGAGGAATGCCGGCGGAGTAAGTTGATTGAGTGATTTTTTGTTTTTGTGTGCGGTTTTCGAGGTGTTTTGTGTATTTTTTTGAGTGTTTTGTGCCATTTTAAGGTAGTTTTGTGCCATTTTCAAGGGGTTTTGTGTATTTAGACATTATTTGGAAATTTATTTAGCCTCTCGACGGTGGTGTCAGGCACCGTTCGTGGACAATTTCGCCTGTTTTTGCGGGTTTTTCCATAAAATATTGTGAAGTTTTGGACATTTTTTATGGGGTTTTGGGTTTTTAGACATTATTTGGAAATTTTATTGGTAACTAACCCAGAAAAAATCCTGCAACCCCAGTTAAAGGAGTACGTTAAACCATGCTAAAAACACGATTTATGAAATTACTTACAACCAAATTGGCAGATGGTCGCTTTTTTGTTGCGGCCCAGGATGAACGTGGTGACTTCATGGATCACTCTGTTTGGAAAAATATCGTTTTCAGCAGTCATGCCGAGAGTTTTTTTGGAACGCTGCTTGAGAAGGAGACAGTGGATGGTGTGGACGGTGTCACCCTTAGCGGCTGGCAGTTGGTCTCACTTTTTGCCAAGGAATCATTTAATCATTTTATCGAATGGGATTGGAATGAACAATCTGAGATTTGTTTAGCGGCTGCCCATGCCTTGCATGAGGGTATTTTGGAAAAAGACTGGTTACCGGACTTTTCGGTGTGGGAGCATGGCGATTTCCGCTGGAAGCTGCCCGAACGGGTCAAGGATGAATTTGCTCCTTCTTTTTGGGAACAGGAGACTCCGGAGAGTGCTGTTGGCGGTTCCGTAGATCAATCGGGTGAAGACCAAACGACACTAACGTATATCACTGCTTTATATAACAGTGCGCTGAATGCCTATTTAACGAGAAATTCAGCGATGAAGGAGCTGTTTGGGCCGAAGCTTGATTTGTTGAAACAGCAAAATATAACTGGTGTGGAGTTGTCCCGCTATTTTGATGAGGACAGCTGGCTTGAGTGGGTCGGGATTAAGGAAAGTACCACGCCCTTTACGATTGGGTTGCGTTTGGATGAACCTGTTGATGGCGAAGGTTCATGGACCCTTGATTTATTTTTGCGTGGCAAGAAAAATATTGATGAGACGTATGATGTCGAAGGTCCCGCAAAGATTCCAACCAAATGGAAGCCGTTTTTGGATAAGGTCGACCGTGAGCAGGAGCGCTGGGTGCGGTTAATTCCCTGGCTGGGTGATGATGGATTTTTCAAAACGCATCTGACTGAAGAGGAAGCGTGGATCTTTTTGACCGAAGCAAGTGAAACATTGGTGGCGCTTGATGTCGAAATCCTCCTCCCTTCCTGGTGGCAGTCAATGAAAAATGCTAACTTGAAGGTGAAGGCATCACTGAAGGGATCGGGGAGTCATCGCCCGTCGTTCGTTGGCTTGCAGGCGATGCTCGACTTTGACTGGCGTTTTTCGATGAATGGTGTCGACTTGTCTGAGGAGGAGTTTGGCGCACTTGTCGAGGAGAAACGACGCTTAGTCTATATTCGCGGCCGCTGGGTCAAGCTCGATCCGCAGTTCATTCGCCAAATTCAAGATTTGATGAAACGAGCTGAAAAAGAAGGCTTGCACGTTAGAGAACTACTCGAACAGGAGTTAATTGAGCCAACTTTAAATGAAGATGAGCTCGAGAATCCCAAGGCATTTGCAAAAATTCAAATTGAATTGAACCGGCAATGGAAACAGATGATGAAACAGTTAACGGAAGCGCACGAAATTCCGCTTGAGACTGTACCAGTCGGACTAATTGGTGAGCTCCGTCCTTACCAGCAGCTTGGCATGAGTTGGCTCTGGTTCCTGCGGAAATTTGGGTTTGGCGCCTGTCTCGCCGACGATATGGGTCTCGGCAAAACCGTTCAGCTTATTGCTTACTTACTGATGGTTAAGGAACAGCTGGCAGCTGATGCGGATGTGCCTGTGGATGTGGTGACTGACACCAAAACTAGTATTGGGGTGTCTAGTAACAAGGGTAGTAGCGCGATTTCGGTGGTGCCTGATACTAAAAGCACCAAAAAGAGCCATAAGAAGGTTGATGACGCCGAGCCTGCTAAGGTGCCAACGAAGGCAGCGCTGATTATTTGCCCGACTTCTGTGCTTGGCAACTGGCAGAAGGAGCTGGAGCGTTTTGCTCCGGAGTTGCGGGTCCATTTGCATTACGGGTCGAACCGTCTGAAGGGGGAAGCCTTCTCAGAACAAAGCAAAGACGTCGATGTGGTGCTAACTTCCTATGGCTTGAGCCACATTGATTCCGAGGAGTTTCAGGGCCTAATTTGGAGCTCGGTCACGATTGACGAGGCGCAAAACATTAAAAATTCGCAGACGAAACAATCCAAAGCGGTCCGTAAGCTACGCGGCCGCCACCATATTGCGATGACGGGGACACCGATGGAAAACCGCTTAACGGAGCTGTGGTCGATTTTTGATTTTACTAATCACGGCTATCTTGGCAGCTTAGGGCAATTCCAGAAGAAGTTCGTCATTCCGATTGAAAAGGATGAGAAGAAGGAAAAAGTGGAGCAGCTACAGGCATTGATCCGCCCCTTCCTACTCCGGCGCACGAAAAAGGATGAAGAGGTTGCCCTGAATCTTCCTGACAAACTGGAACAGAAGGAATATTGCCCACTCACCACCGAGCAAGCCTCGTTGTATGAGCAGCTTATCCACGACACGTTTGCCGAGATTGAAAAACTGTCTGGCTTTGAGCGCAAGGGGTTAATTTTACAATTGCTAAGCCGACTAAAACAGCTCTGCAACCACCCTGCCCTTTATTTAAAAGAAAAATCGGCAACACGCCAGCTGCTTGACCGCTCCAATAAAATGGAGAAGCTTGTTGAGCTGATCGAAGCGGTGTTGGAACAGGGTGAAAGCTGTCTGATTTTCACGCAATATATTGAAATGGGTGAAATGATTCGCAGCACCTTGAAGAAGAAATTTGGCGTCGATGTGCCGTTCTTAAATGGCAGCGTGCCAAAAACAAAGCGTGACGACATGATTGAGAAGTTTCAGAATCAAGAATTTCCAGTGTTCTTGCTGTCGTTAAAGGCGGGCGGGACTGGTTTGAATTTGACGGCTGCCAATCACGTCATCCACTATGATCGTTGGTGGAATCCGGCCGTCGAGAACCAGGCGACCGACCGTGCCTACCGCATTGGCCAATCGCGCTTTGTGCACGTGCACAAACTGATTTGTACCGGGACACTGGAAGAAAAAATTGACGCCATGCTGGAGAAGAAACAATCGCTAAACGACCAAATCATCCAAAGCGAAAACTGGATCACCGAGTTGTCGACGGATGAGTTGAAGGATTTAGTGAATTTAAGGTAGTGGTGGCAGTTCCATTTGTGGACAAATTGGCGTTTTATCTAGAGGGAAAGGACAGCGGGCTTTGGTGCCCACTGTCTTTTCTTTTTGGGTTTTTCTTGATATGTGTACTGTATATTTCACCATATAATTCTACCAGACACGTTTGGTGGATAAGGAGTCTTGTCAAACGCTAACTGAGACATTATCTTCCACTTGAAGAAAGTGTGATTCGTATATCCAGAGTTTTTTATATACGCTTTGTTAAAGGACAAGGTTGATTTAATCGTTAAGTACAAATAGGTGACAGGTTTTTCATAACTTATGTGAAACTATCTATACTTTAATAGGATGCTTGGATATTTATGTTAAAATAGATACGAGATTGTGAACGTTTTTACTTAAACCTCCAAAGTAGGTTAGTTTAACAAACTTTTGGGAATTGAATTTTTAAAATTTCTAATTCGTAATCTATTTAATGAAGATGGATTTTGACATATCGGGGGATGAAAACAATTAGAAATAGTGAGAAAAACCGAGACAGTAGCAATGATGGTTGGAACAGAACATTTTATGGTAGTCCAACAATTGGTGGAATAATTGTTGTTGGGGCAATAGCTCTGTACTTAATTTTTAAATAAATTTTAATCTAACTGAGTGCGTTTCTGTAATATGAGGTGACGCGTTTTTTACTAATGAGCTGCCAAGTACCTGTTACACTGAGGCGACAATTATACATCTAATTAGTTAAAAATCTCTGGATATTGCAGGCCTTTGGCATAAATTAGCTTGGTTTATAGAAAGGAAATAACCTATTCTAAAGCGAAAAACGAAAGGTTATTTTAATGACAAAAGCGAGGAATCTCCCTTGAATAAATATCTTGTGCCACTGCAAAAAAATATTAAGCTTGTTATGAAGAGCTGGATTTGGCCCTTTTTTCGCCAATTGTTAATTCTACTAGTAATTTTGGCTGTATTGATTTATGTAGCCGGAAAAGTTAATTGGGCTCCTATGGAGAACTGGGTTATTAACAAAATTTCCCATCATGAACCCATTGGTCAGCAACATGCCCTGTCAATGCAGGATAAGGTGAGTATCACAGATACAATTGCTTATAAAAAAGAAAAGTATTTGATTTTTAAGACCAACATCAAAAATACTTTTCAGTTGTTAGCTTCAAAGGTTGGGTTTCAAAGCAGTGCCCCAAATCAAAGTTTAACAAAAATCAGTAAGAAGATTTCTAAAACAAGTAAATTTAAGGACCTAACCGTAAACAAAATAGAAATAGAGAATGACCTGGCAGCGGATAAAAAGGTTGCCTTATCTGATTGGGATATCATTAAAAACAATCTAAACGACGGTTTTAGTGCCCTTGCTGACATGATTTCCGTTAGGATTATGACTGAAAATGGTAAATCAGTGATTGTTAAGGTTGTTGAGAACAAACCTGTCGTTGTCGAATATGATTCATCTGATAAAGTATTGAGATGGGGCAAGGAAATTCAAGTCGCTTCTACAAAATACGGAATCGACCCTGCTGTAATAGCTGCTGTTATCGAACAAGAATCCGGGGGTAATCCAGATGCCCATAGTCCGGCTGGAGCTATCGGATTGATGCAGTTAATGCCTAGAACAGCCCAAGGATTAGGAGTTGATCCATACGACCCTTCTCAGAACATTGAAGGCGGTACAAAATATTTAGCAACTCAGCTTAAGCGTTTTGGAAGCCTTGAAATGGCGTTGGCTGCATATAATGCCGGTCCTGGCAACGTACTCAACTCAAGGTATTTGTATATCTCTGAGACCCAAAACTATATTCGAAATGTACCTGCTTTGGTTAATAAATATCAGCACCAATTACAGCAGCAGTAAGTACCACTAAAACTGACAGTGAAACAAATGAACTTGGAGATATAATTTTCCAAGTTCATTTTTAATGATTTCAGATGATTTTCCTTCCTTACTTTGGAAATGTAGTGTTAGGGTTTTATCGATTTTTTTCCGAATTGAGCAATTTATCTGCCACTTTACCAACTCACTCGCTAATCACTAAAAAGTCAGGCGTCAGC
>JAIMAD010000204.1 GCA_023512145.1 Bacillus sp. (in: firmicutes)
GGTTATGTCCGTCCAATTGGGTGCGGATGCAATTGGTTTTGTATTTGCTGAAAGTAAGCGTAAGGTTTCAATGGAGCTGGCCAAAGAAATCGTTTCACATTTACCTTTACAAGTATTTAAGGTGGGTGTGTTTGTTAATGAAGCGAAAGAGGATATAGAAAAAATCGCTTCCTTTGTTGGACTTACACATATTCAATTACATGGGGACGAATCCGCCTCGTTCAGTGAGTCTATGACATTGCCAGTTATTAAAGCAATAAGCTTTCAATCCAATCAAGGATTAGAGGCTGTTAAGACTTTTCCATGTGAGTTTCTTTTGCTCGACGCCCCAACAGGCAAATATAGAGGTGGGAATGGAGCATTCTTCGAGTGGAGTGAAGTAAATACTAACCTGTTGGAGGGAAAAAATGTAATCCTTGCGGGGGGATTACATGTGGACAATGTCGAGGCAGCCATAAAAATAATCAAACCATTTATGGTGGATGTAAGCTCTGGGGTAGAAACGGATAACGTAAAGGACCTAAGAAAAATTAAGGAATTTATTGAAAAAGTAAAGACAAAACCATTGGGGGAACGAAATGAAGACATATACATTACCAGATGAGTTGGGTCATTTCGGAATTTTTGGTGGAAAATTTGTACCAGAAACACTAATGAAGGCAGTTAGTGAACTAGGTGTTGCATATGAAAATGCAAAAAAGGACCAAAACTTTCAAATTGAAATAGGTAGATTATTAAAAGACTATGTTGGTAGAGAAACCCCATTGTACTTGGCTGAAAACCTGACAAAATATGCAGGCGGAGCAAAGATTTATCTTAAAAGAGAAGATTTGAACCATACGGGTGCACATAAAATAAACAACGCGATTGGTCAGGCACTTCTTGCGGTGCGAATGGGAAAACGAAAAATTGTTGCAGAAACTGGTGCGGGACAACATGGGGTTGCCACTGCCACCGTTTGTGCACTATTAAATCTTGATTGTATTGTCTTTATGGGTGCCGAAGATATCAAAAGGCAGGCATTAAATGTTTTTCGGATGGAATTGTTAGGTGCAAAAGTGGTCAGTGTTACTTCAGGGAGTGCCACCTTAAAGGATGCGGTCAACGAAGCCTTACGGTATTGGGTTGCGAATGTTGATGACACCCATTATCTGTTAGGATCTGTGATGGGACCACACCCATTTCCAATGATGGTCAGAGACTTTCAAAGTGTAATTGGTAAGGAAACGAAAGCACAATTTCACTCTCTTAGTGGTAGTCTACCTGATGCGCTGGTTGCCTGTATTGGTGGCGGGAGCAATGCTATGGGTATGTTTCATCCATTTATCGAAGACAAAGGTGTTTGCCTCCATGGTGTTGAGGCAGCAGGACAGGGTACTGATACAGAGTTTCATGCTGCTTCGTTAACAATGGGGAAACCGGGTGTTTTACACGGCTCATTAATGTATCTCTTACAAGATCAAGAGGGTCAAGTTCAAGAAGCACATTCCATCTCGGCAGGCCTTGATTATCCAGGGGTTGGTCCAGAACACAGCTATTTAAAGGACCTTGGCCGAGCGAAATATCACTCGATTACGGATATTGAGGCATTAGAAGCCTTTTTGCTCTTATCAAAGCTTGAAGGCATCATTCCAGCATTGGAAAGTGCCCATGCGATTGCCTTTGCGGTAAAACTTGCAGCGGAAATGGCTGAAACAGAGAATATTGTCGTGTGTTTGTCAGGACGCGGTGATAAGGATGTGGATACTGTGAAAACTAGGCTAAAGGAGGAGGAGTAACGAATGAACCGGATCGAACAAACTTTTTCTTTATTAGCCAAGCAAAATAGGAAAGCTTTCGTACCCTACATTATGGCTGGGGATGGTGGCTTAGATTGTTTAATTGAACGACTCTCTTTGCTCGAGAAATTTGGTGCAAGTGCTATTGAAGTGGGCGTTCCTTTTTCTGATCCGGTGGCGGATGGTCCAACCATTCAACATGCGGGAATTAGAGCACTTAATAGTGGAACCACTTTACGAGGAATCATTAAAGAACTGTCAAAAGCTCGTGAAATAATAACGGTCCCTATACTAATCATGACCTACTTAAATCCAATATATTCATACGGGATTGATGAATTCATCCGCGACATAAAGGATGCTGGTGTGGATGGGTGCATTATTCCAGATCTCCCAATAGAGGAAGAGGAAATAATTACGCCACAGCTTAAACTAGCAGACTTGGAATTAATCAGACTTGTGACGCTGACAACTCCGCTTGAACGAATAAAAACCATTGCGAACCGCGGAAATGGGTTTTTATATATTGTTACTGTGAAAGGAATAACGGGGGTAAGGAATGAATACGATGGGAACTTAAACAAATTTTTAAAGGAAGTTAAGGAAGTAAGTCCAATTCCTGTTTTGGCTGGTTTTGGGATTTCGAACGAACAACAAATAATAGAATTAACGACTTCTTGTGACGGTGTCATTGTTGGAAGTAAAATTGTTGATCTATTTGTTACTAATAATCTGCAAGAAATGGAAAGCCTTATGTCTATTTTTAAACAAGAATCAAAAATAAACTAGGATAAAAGTCTACTCTTGTTTGTTGGAGTAGACTTTTTACCCTAGTTGCGTGTCATTTGTTACTGCAGGATTGGCCAATGTTTACTATACTTTGAGTATATAGAATTCAGTTTCCGATAGGTATATTTTGTTTAAATAATCAGGATGAACTAAGGATGAGGAAAAATGAAGGTTTATGAAACGATACTTTCTATTTTAGAAAAAAAAGGACCATTACCAATTACAATGATTTGTAATGAAGTAAATCAAGTTCTTTCTACCAATCGCAAAAAACCAATTCTTCCTTCACATATTAAATCGATTGTCACAAGGAAAAAGGATTTGTTTCATGTAAACGATGGAAATATTTCTATAAATCCTGATAAATATCCATTTTCATTAAGGGCAACTTTGGAAGGCTTTGAAGGAAGTTCCTACCAGGTTCGAGTTAATTTTGTGAAAAATAGATTCACTGCCTTGGTATGGAGAAATAAAGATAATTGCCAGCCTTTTTCAGACTTTTCAGCTGGATTTCCAGGTGACATAGAGGAATTTAAACGTGAACTTTACACAATGAATATCTGGACATGGGAACCAACGTATCGGGATGAGGCCGGAATTATTCTAGAGGGAAAGTACTGGTCTGTTAAGCTACAAACGAAGGGGAAAATCTATAAAAGTGAAGGGACCAAGAGTTATCCCGAAAACTGGGATAAGTTTTGCAGGGCTGTAGAAAAGTTAACAGGAACACCATTTCATTAATGGATAGGGTATTAAATGGTGGTCGCTGCCACCTTTGCCCGTCTTGAAAGCTGTGGTTTTCTGGTATATACTATGGTAGTATACTTGCTGAAAATACTTTTTAGTGCGTAAGAATATAAACTTATTATTGATTGACAACGCATGAAACTTCCAGTAGTGGAAGTTTTGTTTATTTTTAATAACTATTTTCAATTTTAGACACTAATCATTTTTCTAGGAGCGTCGTTTACTATGAAGGAAATTACTTTTGCAGAAGTTTTAAACATAAAGAATCCAACAATCATTGATGTACGCTCACCGGTTGAGTTTAAGGATGGTGCAATTCCAGGCGCAATCAATGTTCCTTTATTTACAGATGAACAGAGACATGAGATTGGCATCATTTACAAAAATGAAGGTCCTGCAGCGGCAAAATGGAAAGCAATGGAATTCGTCTCTCCTAAAATCCCTGTTCTCCTTCAAACGATAAAAAATTATCTATCCGAGGATACTGAGCTGGTTATCCATTGTTGGCGGGGAGGTATGCGGAGCAATGCGGTCGTAACCTTTTTAGAATTTGCTGGAATTTATTGTTGGCGTTTACTAGGCGGTTATAAAGCGTACCGGCACTATATTCTGGAGCAATTACCAACAATGCTTCCTAACCAAGCGGTTGTCTTACATGGGCTGACAGGTGTTGGGAAAACAGAGGTTTTAAAGATTTTGAAAAAGAAAGGTTATCCTATTTTAGATCTTGAAGAAATGGCCGGTCATCGCGGTTCGATTTTCGGAACGATAGGGCTTGGTGATGGTCATAACCAAAAAACGTTTGACTCCCTTTTATTTAAAGGACTACTAGAAATAAAAGGTGCAGGATATTTTCTTGTTGAAGCAGAAAGTAAACGAATTGGAAAATCCGTCCAATCTGAGGAATTAATGTCTAAAAAGCTACAAGGTATTAACATCAATCTTCACACACCTATAGCACAAAGGGTTAAACTCCTTGTCTCTGAATATGTACTGCCTTACAAGGATGAGCCATGGTATTTCGAACAAATTTCTGATAATATTGATAAGGTGTTAAGACGTGTAAAAGATGTAGAAATTAAAAAGATGTTAGTTCAAACATTAGTAGATCGGAATTATCCAGAAATGATTCGGATTTTACTAGAGGACTATTATGATCCTCGTTACAACCATGCAACACTAGAGTATGAAGGGTTATTTTTCGAAATATTTGCGGGAGACCCAGTAGATGCAGCAGAAAAAATTTCAGTTAAATTGAATGAACTATCCTTTCAACCAAACATGGTTTTAAATAATTACTAATAAACAATTTTTTTCTTATATGAGGGCACACGGTTTCTAATCGAGTGCTTTTTTGTTTAGGGGAAAAATGGTTGGCTAAAAAAATTATTTTTTTGTTCGGAACTTACACACACTAAAAAGTATTTATTGCCTAAGATAATATTGATTTATGTCAATTAAAGGTTCAGCTCTTTGTGAAATGATAATAGTAGAAAGAATATTTCAAGAAACAGGCTATTTTATCGGGGGTTAGAAAAATGAATTCAGGAAAAAAACCATTGTTAAATGATATTTTTGGTCCGAACCTTGGCTATTTGATTAATCAATTTGAAAGATATCAAAAGGACCCAACATCAGTAGAACCGGATATAAGACTACTTTTTGAGCAATTGGGTATGAGTATAGGAGACTTCAACAATGCTAACAATGCTCCAACAGTTTCAGAACTTGGTCAAGACCAACAGAGAAAAATAGTGGCAGCTGTAAAGCTTGCTGAAAATATTCGAACCTATGGGCACCTTGCTGCAAACATTTATCCCCTTGGAATTTCCCAATATGATCGAACACAACTTGAACTAAAGAATTATGGACTCTGTGAGGGGGATTTAGAAAAGTTACCAGCTGAAATTCTTTGTGAGAATGATTTGGTTTCCAATCAAACCGCGCTCGAAGCATATCGATATTTACTGGCGGTTTACACAAAAACTACTGCCTATGAGTTTGATCATGTTAGCATGGTTGAGGAGAAAAATTGGTTAATAGAAAAGATTGAAGGAGGCCATTTCGGTACTTCTATAACTAGGGAAAAAAGGATAAATACATTAAAACGACTAATTGAGGTAGAAGAATTTGAACGGTTTTTGCATAAAACATTTGTTGGTCAGAAACGTTTTTCAATTGAGGGGCTAGATGTCATGGTTCCCCTACTCGATAAGATTATCTCCGAAGCAGTTCATCAGGGTGCAGAATATTTAAACATTGGGATGGCGCATCGAGGCAGATTAAATGTCCTTGCCCATATTCTTGGAAAGCCCTATGAAGTTATTTTTGCTGAGTTCCAGCATGCACCCAACAAAGAACTTGTGCCATCAGAGGGGTCGGTTGGTATTAATTTTGGCTGGACCGGTGATGTCAAATACCACCTTGGTTTAAACAAAAAGCTTACTTCATCAAACGTGTCACTAGCTAATAATCCGAGCCATCTTGAGTTCGTTGGAGCTGTTGTAGAAGGATTTACACGAGCAGCACAGGATGATCGCAAGAAACCTGGTTTTCCTGTTGTGAACAATAGTTCTGCACTGGCCATCTTAATTCATGGTGATTCGGCATTTCCAGGTGAAGGTATTGTGGCAGAAACGTTAAATTTGAGCAGGTTACGGGGGTATCATACAGGTGGCACCATTCATATTATTGCTAATAATACGATAGGGTTTACAACAGAATCTGAAGATTCTCGGTCAACCAGATATGCAAGTGATCTTGCAAAAGGGTTTGAAATTCCGATTGTGCATGTAAACGCGGATGACCCTGATGCATGTCTTGCCGTAGCCTACTTAGCGGCTGAATACCGTGCTGTTTTTCAAAAGGATTTCCTAATTGATTTAGTGGGATATAGAAGGTATGGCCACAATGAGATGGATGAGCCTATGACAACAAGTCCACAGATGTATACAAACATTCATAATCATTCGACCGTTAAGGAACTATACACTGATAACCTGAAAAAGGATGGAATCATAACGGATAGTGAATTAAAAACAATCGAAAGAGAAATTCAAGAAAAAGTTGAAGCTTCTTTTCGCAAAATTAGCACGGTAACGACTGATTCGGAAATAAAAGTTCCCGAACCACCTGTTTTCAACAAGGAACAGACAACACTTGTCGCGAAGGTTCCCTTAGGAACAATTCAAAGAATAAACAAAGAATTGGTAGTGTGGCCTAAAGGTTTTTATGTATTTAATAAATTAGAAAAAATCTTAAACAAACGGGCTGAAGCATTTAGTGAGAAGGGAATGGTTGATTGGGCTTTAGCAGAAATGCTAGCGCTTGCAACAATTTTAGAAGATGGAACACCGATTCGATTTTCAGGTCAAGATTCGGAACGTGGGACATTTGCACAACGTAATTTAGTGCTCCATGATAGTAAAACCGGTGAAACTTTCTCACCACTCCATCGTTTGTCAGGTGCGAAAGCATCATTTGCTATTTATAACAGCCCATTAACAGAAACAGCAGTCGTTGGATTTGAATATGGTTATACTGTCTTTTCCCCTGAAACCTTAGTTATTTGGGAGGCACAATACGGTGACTTTGCGAATGCTGCACAAGTCATTTTTGATCAGTTTATTGCAGCCGGTCGGGCAAAGTGGGGTCAAAAGTCCGGTCTAGTCTTATTGTTACCACATGGTTATGAGGGACAGGGACCTGAGCACTCGAGTGGAAGGATAGAGCGGTTTTTACAATCTGCAGCAGAAAAAAATTGGTCTATTGTCAATCTTTCAAGTGCTGCTCAATATTTTCATGTTTTAAGGCGTCAGGCTGCCATGTTAAGGAAGGATGAAGTGAGGCCACTTGTCATAATGGCTCCAAAAAGTCTTTTAAGAAATCCACTTGTTTCTGCTACAGGTATTGAATTGAGTGAGGGTGAATTTAAGCCTGTAATTGAACAATTTAGCTTTAAAAGGGAGAACGATAAGGTGGAACGCCTTGTTTTATGTACAGGGAAAATTTCCATTAATATGGAAGAAAATATGAAAAATGTGAATCACTATGATTGGTTACAAGTATTAAGGTTGGAGGAAATCTACCCGTTTCCAACAAACCTGCTAAAGGATATTTTCAAAAGATACGCAAATATAAAAGAGATAAAATGGGTTCAAGAGGAGCCGAAAAATATGGGTGCTTGGAATTTTGTAGAGCCTCGGATCAATGAAATCGCACCAAAGGGAATAAGAGTTGACTATGTAGGCCGCCGTCGTCGCTCCAGCCCTGCAGAAGGTGACCCAAATGTTCATAAACTAGGCCAAACAAATATTCTTAGTGCCGCACTAACAAGGCAAGAAAAAGGGGGTTCACTTAATGGCTGAAATAAAAGTACCTGAATTAGCTGAGACAATAACGGAAGGGACCATTATCAAATGGCTGAAGAATATTGGTGATTATATCGAGAAAGGTGATTATC
>JAIMAD010000019.1 GCA_023512145.1 Bacillus sp. (in: firmicutes)
TCTTTAGAATCATTAAAAAGCATGAAACCCAATAAGGGTAAAAAAGAATAGGTATGATCGTCCCATTATACCTATTCGAACAAAAAACACATATAAATGGCTTTATAATACCAAAAAAATGACTATCAAATTGATATCCAATTCAATAGTCATTTTACATCACCTTTTTCACTGATTGTTATAGGTAACTGAACTTGGTTTTCAAAAATTAATCCTCATTGTTTCCTACGAATTCTATCAATTACCATATCAAAATCATCAGGCCTTAAAAACTCAATTGGAGAGACACCCTTTTCAAAAGTCACTAAATCTGCTTCAATCATTAATAGATATTTTCCATTTACCTTCGCTAAATGAATGGTATCACCAAAATCTGCGAGCAGCCCTTTGACCGAAACATGATCCAATTTCATTTTTAATTCTAACTCAGGCGTATGTTCGGTAATCTGTGCCGCTGCTTCAACAATCTGCTCCGTATGAAACCGTTCTTGAAGTTCTCGTTTTTCGCTAGCCTCCCAAATTTCCATCGCACCCTCAAACTGTTGGCGCTCTTCACTTTCTGGTTCAAAGGTTTTTTCAACATGTCCTCTAACCATCTCAATCACTTGCGTTTTCACAATTTGCGGCATCGATTGGCCATATTCCACATATTTCAAAAAATCCTCGAAATAACGCGCATGTGAAGACTGATTCATTTTCAACTCGTGTTCTTCGAGAATTCCTTCTTCAGGCATGTAAGGATATTGAATCGACTTCATATTTTTTGTTGTAATTGCCATTTCCACATGGCGAATAAGCGTTGATTCATCAGAAATCGAGGCTACCTTTGGCTCAAAATCACATTTTAAGATAAACACAAAGGGATCATTAAAATATCGTGATAGTTTAGCAGTTGCCACGATAAATACTCCGCCGCGAACCGCACTTGTATTCAAATATGCATTAACAAATTTCTCGCCCTCTTCTAAAAATGCATCCTTCGACGCCGCAAAACGGGTCCGATGAAACAGATTATAGTTTAGGTTCGACGATAACTCATGCCCTTCCTCGACGACAAAGTAACCAATTTTGGTAGGGACTTCGTCTGCTTTAGGATGCCTATCCACTTTTCGCTTCACAATTTTGGCGAACTCACCATCAAGAAATTCCTTTAAGGAGCTATCTTCATACTCCTGTTCCCCCATTGTTTGAAAATGCTTATAGCGTTTATCTGCCTGCTCACCTTTTCCCTCAACCTGGATGACGAAAAAAGATAAGTACTGTACTTCAAAATCCATCACTTTCACCTTGTTTCTTAAAATTCACCTTCACAAGTATAAAAAAGCGATTGCGTTTCGTCAAATAGTTTCTTCAACCAATTGATACACATTTTTTTATTTAAGTTCCAACTTTTTGAGTTCTGTTGATGCTTGGGCTCTTTTTAGATTATACGATTGCCATGGAGTGTCTTCGATAAGTGCTTCATTTTTTCGCTCTTGTAAAACCGTTTTTAGGTCCGGTATATTTTTGTCCTTTTCGTAAAGGTCGATTAACCCTAACACACCTGTACTGGACATTTTGCTGAGATAAAATACGTCAATTTTCCCGCTCGTCTCGTAACGAGCGATATTCTGCTTGACCACGATTGTATCTAAATTGATAACCGTTATCGCCGTATAGTAGAGTATGGAAGTTATAAAGTAAAAATGGAATAATGATAGCTTTTCAATCCAGATTTTCACCAATGTATACGTAAAAATTACGACTAGGAAAATCATGAACGAATGCACGAGTACCCTCGTGAAGGTAAAGCCATATGCTTTTTCATACAAACCCATCCGCATGAAGGCCGAGGTTAACAAAACGGCGGACGCCAGGACAAGGATGGTTAGCATGATTTGCGTCAATCGTCTCATCACACTAGTCGTTTGATTCACGAAGGTTATCACAAAAACGGTAATCGATAGGTTGATGAGTGTAACAAACAAGAGTTCAAAAAATCCTTTCCTTGCATACTCTGCAAAGGTTAAATCCTCTTGCAATGTTCCGCTAAAGAAATATTTAAATTGCACTATCGTAAACAAGACATAAACTACATTAATTAAGACAAGAACGGTAATCGCGATAACCGCATCTATCTGGAACAAGGGGATCTTACTTTGCTCCTTGATTACCTTAATTTGTTTTTTGAAAAGGATTTGCATGAAACCAAAGAAAGAAAATGTGTAAATGATGGTGACGATGATTCTGATGATATCTTCACCATCAAAAAACTGGAGCCATTCAGGAATTCCACCAATCATTCGTTCAAACTGGGTATCTGCAGAGATCAGTAAATTCAAGACAACAAGTAGAATGGGTAAGGCTATAACAATCCCAACACCGACTTTTTTCCATACTAATAATTTATCCTTATCAACGCCTTGTTTTAGGCCATTTCCAAACATGGCAGTAAATTTCACATTGTATTTTAGCGATTCAATTATTCTTCCGAATAAATAAGTGACAAAGGCTAGTTGATTCCATTTGAAATTTTTCGGACTTGTGACTAATACTAAATGAAAAATTACCAGTCCAGGGATCACGAGTATATTCAGCGTGTAAAATAGAATGTTATCATTTAGGAAATAGCTTGCAGATAACAGCCAAATACTGCAAATTATTAAATAGCCCAGACGTTGATGTGAAAAGGTAAAGCGACGGTAGCGCCAAAAGAATACTGCGTAAAAAGCCGATATAAAGACGAAATAGGAAATACCTATTTCTCCACGAAAAAACGCTTCTTCTGCCAAAATTCCAAGCAGCAAGCAGAAAATCAAAAATACCCACTCGAGTTTACCAATTTTTGTATCCATCATTCATCCCTCTTTTATATAGAATATCTACATATATAGTTTTACTAGGTAGTTATGTAAAAAAAACTGTTTATCATTCTGTGCGTAATACCCCTTTCTTCAGACATGGGGATATAAGCATATCTTTTGACCCTGTTTGAATAATTCGATAAATTAAAAAAGGACAAAATTGTTCCTTGAAAACTGAATATTGGTGGTTGTAGCAGGAAAAAGCTCTGCTACGTAAAATATTCAAGCTACCTTTAACAACCCAGGCACGTGTTAAACGTGAACCATATTGGCTGAATAAAAAGTAAAGCTGAAGTCTTTTTCTGGTGGAAAAGCGCTGATGTAGTAGTGGGATTTGTGGTCACCCTCACAAAGACAATGAACAGAAGTCTATTCTTTGTGAAACCCATCTGCTTCAGCGATAGTGAGATTCATACCGATGCTTTCCTACCCCAACGATAGCCAATTAAACATACTGGGTAAAGAATAATCGTCAAAATGATACAAGCACTAATAAATGTTTTTGTTAATAATGGGGCAAACCACGAATGTGGGATGATTTGGAAAACCGTTAGCACCATTAACAGTAGATTAGGAATGAGCGATAGTAAAAACGTCTTTCGAAGCAGAACTCTGCCGCCATGGCCAAATCCTTTGCCAATTTCATACCCAAGCAATGCCCAAAAAAATAGATACAAAAAAGCAATTAAAGTTGGGATCGCCGTTACATAATCCCAAATGACCGTCAGCCATTCCCATTCATAAAGATTGTGTGCTATCGTTAGCAAACTACCTCCCACGAAAAAGAAAATATTTAAGAAAATAAAAAGCCATTTCATATTACTTGGGGTCACAGATAGCTCTTCTCGCCACAATTCAGCAATTTCTTTAGGGCTTCCTAGCCGGGAAACAATTCGTTCCATGATCGCATCGTCATCCTGACAATCAAATGATTCAATTAATATCTCATCAATATGGGACTCATATTCACGGAGAATCTCCTCTTTCTCTTGATGGTTTCCTAATCCCTTTGCCAACTCTCCAAGAAACCTATTCTTCGGCCGTTCCATGTGTTGATCTCCCTATCACCTTATTCATCACTTTAACAAAATCCTGCCATTCCTGTGTTTTTTCTTTTAATAGTTCTATCCCTGCTTTCATAACCCGGTAATACTTGCGTGCTGGACCCTTCTCCTGCTCAACCCAGTAACATTCAATGTATTCCTGTTTTTCCAGTTTGTGTAGTGCTGGATACAAGGTCCCCTCTTTTACGCTCAGGCCATTATCACTGCGTTGTTCTAATTCTTTCACCAATTCATAGCCATACATATCACGTTCAGTTAATAATTGAAGGATGATGAGTGACGTGCTACCTTTTACCAATTCACGATTAAACATTTAATCACCTACCTAGATATATTATGTATATAGAAATTCTACACCCCTATTAAAACTTTGTAAAGAGTTTTGGGCTATTTTTTTGAGCTATTGAAAAAAATAGTGCCGATTTCAGGAATCGCCACTATTTTTCACTTGCTATTTGATTTTGGAATTTTTTTGGCGCTGAATAATTTGATTTCGCTCGCCACCATCAGATAATTCCTCTGAAAACTCATGTTCTTTTCCATTACCTAATAGTTCACCAGTCTTGATTGTCATTGGTGGCAGATTATTATTTGGCGCGGACTGTTCATTCCATTTTCCCATCAAAATCACCTCTCACTAGTAGTATTTGGAGTTTGCTATCCATTATCCAAAAAACAAACATTACTACTAATAAGTGATTACTGATTCCTAAAATTTGAACACCTTCCGTTAAGTTAATTTTAAGAAAATTTGTATTAAATCCCTAATTTTCCACACCCTAAGAAAAAGAGGATGAGGTGAAGAAAATGGGACTACTTAACTCATTTAATCAATGGAAAGAAACAAGGTACCAAAATCATATCTCCACAATGAAGGAACAAGGCAAATGTCCTGATTGCCATGGTAGGGGTTATGCCGTTTCCCCTTATGATGAATATGCATATTTTAATTCGATTGAATGCACGGGGTGTCTCGGAAGCGGTCATTATTCGGAATGGGCTGATTTGAGGTGAAATTTAGTTTATAGATAGGACGAAAGTAAACATCTCGGAAAAAAATTAAGACAAGTATCTTGTTAGATACTTGCCCTTCTTTTATCAAACTGGCTTTTTCAGAAGCTCTTTATATACTTTTGACGTCTTTACTTCTATGGTCAGTGACCCATTTCCGACAGTTGTTTTTAATATTAACGGGACTCCTGTCGTATTTTTAAATCTAAAATCCTTGCCGCCATAGGATACTGTCGCATCCCTTCCTGTTGGTACGTAGCCCACTTGTAATGAATGATGATGCTTTTCTACGTAACTAACTCCAATCTGATCGATCGCATTATAGAGCGTAGAAGAGGTTTGGCAAATGCCTCCCCCAAATCCCTCGACTAATTTTCCGTCATTGATTTCTTGTGCCTTTTGATACCCATGTGCTTGATCACTAGGGCCAACAGTACTATTAAAGGAGAAGTAATCCTCAGTCCCGATGATGACATTATTAATTGCTTGCGCCGATAGTTCAATATTTTTGGTCCTTCCCACAACACCGCTATTAAAATGAGTTGTATAAGATCCAACCACCACTTCACCTAAATTGGCAACTTCCTCAAGTTTATATCCACTTGCAGTAACATATAAGGGGATCACTACATCCCCACCTGTTCCTGAAGCCTGGATAATCTTATTAGACAATTCCGTTTCATCCAGAATTATTTGCGGTTTTCCTGGTATCACCTGTCCATTTGCATCAAGCTTATCAAGAATCATTCTCTGGTCAAATCCAGTCGTGGTTTCAGTTCCTCTAGCAATTTCCTTAGTCAATTTTATTATTTCTGCTTTGTATTTTTCATCATCTTTTCCGAATCCTAAATCCTTTGTATTAAATGTTTTTATTATCTTTTTCGTATTGGGATCAATAATATTAATGTAAATCGGCCTTGCTTCCTCCCTTTTCTTTTCTTCGGCAACTTTCTTTTCCTTAGCAATTCTAGTTTCCGCTTCCTTTATTTTCTTTTCCTCTGCTATTTTCTGTTGCTGTTCAGATGCTATTGCTGCCTTTTCTTCCGTAGTTTGGAACGTGCACCCCGTTAATCCGAGTAAACTAATTGTTAATGCTAGTAAAATCACCCGTGTAATTTTTGCCATTTTTCCCCATCTTTTCTTTAATTTAATTACAGTTGCCCATTTACACCTTTAGACGGTACCAAATGGAAAATAGTTTCATTTCATTCTCCTATTCTATTCCATCTTAATTTTTAATTACCTGCAAAAATATACCAAAAAATGATTTTTTTGTATAAATTAATGAATTTGTATGTATGTAAAAAAACTTGATTTAATAGAATTCTCACTGAAGACAGGACCTATCGTTCCATGGTAAAAAGAAAAGAGTTACAACTAAACTACTACCCACGATTTGAAATATTTATTGAATTCTCCCGTGCGATGATTTTTTAATGTGCAAGAAAACCGTGATGATTTCTAAAAATCGCATGATCTGTTGACTGTAACTCCATAAGATTGCTGAGGACTAATTCAACTACCACTATAACAAGGAATACCGGTATAGCCAGCTTCCCCAGCCAATCCATTATTGGAAACAAACTTTAATTTACAAAGGAATTTTTTTGCGAATTTTTTAAAATTCGGGACCCCCGTAACCATTAAATCATATGATATAATATAGGTAGAAATCAGTACTTCCTCAATCATTACGCATTACACCTTTCCTTGAAACCACCACAATTACATTCAAAATAATTAAATAAAGAATGATCTCTGAATAGCACAAAAAGGAGGAATTTTTCATGATGGAAATTTCGATTCTTTTTACCATACTGCTATTTTCAGTGTTTCTTGTATTAGGGGTAGTTTCTTTTGTTAAAAAGACTGGTGGGAAATGGATTTATTTTACATTATCATTTCTCAGTTTAATCGGAGTCATATTCATGTTATTTTTTCTTGACTGGAGTCTTTCTGACTTAGGGAAAAAGGAACAAATCACAACGCCAGGGACAGAGATTCCCAGCGGGAATGGACAACAGAATGAAACTAATCCAGAAAAGGAACCCCCCCCTAAAGCGGAAACACCGCCAGTCGAAGAACCTTCAGAGGAGGAACCCTCTGAAGAATTACCCTCTGTGGACGTACCTACCGATACTAAACCAAACGTGCCAGAAAAAATTATCGTTCCGGATAATGCAACTGTTGATTATAAGGTAGTGAAGAATGATACCCTATGGTCAATCGCAACACGAGCAGAGGTAACGGTAGAAAAAGTTAAACAATGGAACGCGCTCCCAACGAATGTTATCTATGTAGGTCAATTATTGAAGCTATATGGAGAAAATGCGGAGCCACTGCCTTCTAAAGCACCACCAAAACAAGATCCTCCACCAACAACTGCTTCTTCAGTTTTAATTTCAAACGGAAGCATTCAGAAGAAAGAAATTGCGTTAACGTTTGATGCGGGTAGCGATATTGTCGGAATTGGAATATTGGACATCCTGAAAAAACATAACGTCAAGGCCACTTTCTTTCTGACTGGAAAATGGGCCGAAAAATACCCAAGCTATGCGCTCAGGATTACTATTGAGGGGCATGAACTCGGCAATCATACCTATTCCCATCCTGATGCAGTTAAAACAACCGTTAGCGCTTTTAAGCAAGATATAATCAAAGCGGAACAAGCCATTATTAATGCAACTGGAAAATCACCACAGCCATATTTTCGCTTTCCATTTGGTGCCTACAACAACGCAGCA
This sequence comes from Bacillus sp. (in: firmicutes), assembly GCA_023512145.1. GTDB lineage: Bacteria > Bacillota > Bacilli > Bacillales > Cytobacillaceae > Neobacillus. The sequence continues at coordinate 7,663 of JAIMAD010000019.1, forward strand.
CTAAAAACAGTGGGTGGAGTGGGTTACCCTTCCAGCATCCAATGGTCACTTGATACAATTGACTGGCAACAGCCATCAGTAGCTGTAATCATCTCGCGTATTAAAACAGGTGCAAGCAATGGTGATATCATTCTCATGCATATCGGTGGAATTAACACCCCTGAAGCCGTTGACAAAGTTATTCCATGGATAAAAGTGCAGGGTTACCAGTTAGTCACAGTGGGTAATCTTCTTAATTAATAGGTTTTCAGACATAAAAAAGGGCCTTCATGGCCCTTTTTTCGTAAACTTTTTTTCTTTTCATACTTAATAAAAAAGACAAAGTAGGTTGATCCAATAACAAAAAAAGCTTACAAGTACCGCACGATAACCTAAAAAATAATTGCTTACATTGAAATATGCATTCTTTTTTTTGTGAAAAAAGCGAGTCCAAAAGCAGCCATTGGTAGTATCAAAAACAAACTAAACCAGCCCCGTTGGGTAGAAAGAATGATAGAAGGTACTAAAAAGGCAAGGCCACTGATTAAAAAAGCCTTCCATGACACTTTCCAAACTCCCCATATAAAGAACACTCCTGATGCTACAATCAATGCCCACAAGAAAAAACCTAACATGTAAAAACCCCAATGACTCAAGATAAAACCTACAGAGAGAACTCCCATGACAACTCCTCCTTCGTCTTTTATCTTGATGCGAAAAAAATATGTATTTAACTCTTGGTCAATCATAATCTAAAAAATACTCTATAACTTATTATACCAGAAACATTAAAAATTTCGTCATTTAGATTCCTTAAATTTGGAATATCCCAAAATTACTCCAATGTATTTCATCTACTTTTATCAACTCTACTTGCTTGCTCGTTCGACGATGATATCTTCAATGATTCCATGCCCACTTAGTGAACCAGTGTGAATAATTTGCTGTCCTAGATTTTTCCTCTTGCGAACCTCTTGATCTATTTCATTTAAGAGAAGTCCAGAAAACAATATGTAAGGAATGACAATTACCCTTCCAGAATTTTTTTGAGAGATAACTTCAAGACCTTCTTTTAGCCTTGGTTCAGTAGCCGCTAAATAGCACACAGAGACATGTTCTGCACAGAGCAAGTCCTGTATACCTTTAGCAATCTCCGCAAAGGCAACATGAATGTCCTGGTCACTGCTTCCCCTTCCGACAATTAATAACGAGTCCTTTGGAGTCAATTCACCTGAGGTAATTCTGACAAGCTCTGCAATCCCATTAAGAATTTTGCCCTGCACACCAAAAGGTTCAATAACATGTACTTGAATGGTTGGATACTTTTCGCGGATGGAAACTAGTGCATGAGGAATATCCTTTTTTATGTGACCAGCAGCCAACAAGAATAGGGGGATAACGGTAATTTCCGTTGCACCCCTTTCCACACACTGCCTAAAGCCCTCTTCAATACCTGGATTGGTCAGTTCTAGGAAGCTGATCTCTTGAATGGGCACATCGATTCTTGCCATTACTCGCTTAATAAACGAGACGGCTTCCTCTGCCCCTTTTTTTGATCGGGTACCATGGCCAATGTAAAGAATCGCCTTCATCCCAGCTGCTCACCTCCTGCTGACGCTTGAACGACTGGTAATTGAGATAAGATTTCTTCCTCATACCAGTTCAGTTTATCGTGCAAACGCACAACCTCGCCAATCACAATCATACTTGGATTGGAGATATTGGCTTCTTTCACACGTGCTTCGATTGTTTCAAGCGTACCAACTACCGTTTTTTGGTCACTTAATGTCCCCCAATGGATAAGGGCAATTGGAGTATGTGGTGATTTACCATACCTGATAAGATGCTTGATAATGGTTGCTAGGTGGGATACACCCATATAGACACAAATGGTATCTACACCTTTTGCTAAATGGAACCATTGGTGCTCTGCTTCCACGTCACCTACTTGGTGTCCAGTAATAAAAGCAAAGCTTTTGCTTAAAGAGCGATGTGTCACAGGAATACCTGCATAGGCACTCGCTGCGATTCCCGCTGTAATGCCGGGTACAACCTCAAAAGGGACCCCACTCTTTACGCATTCCAGTGCTTCTTCACCCCCACGCCCGAAGACGAATGGATCTCCCCCTTTTAAGCGGACAACCTGATAGCCTTTTTTTGCATATTTGACGAGAAAGTGATTGATTGTTTCCTGCTTCATTGAATGGATTTGAGGAAGCTTGCCACAGTAAACCAACTGGCAACCTTCTTTCGCATGCTGCAGGAGCTCCCGATTGACTAAGCGATCATACAAAATTACATCTGCTTGCTTGAGGTAACGTAATCCTTTTAATGTAATAAGCTCTGGATCACCAGGACCTGCACCTACTAAATAGACTTTACCAACCATGGCAATCCCATCCTTTCTCCTCATTATACCCAATAATTAAACAACTTTTTATCGGAATTTTACCCGTAAGGACTTCTTTTCCACTTGCCTCAATTAGATTATCTTAGTTTCCCTTAAATAGTTAATGACTTGTTCGACTGCTTCTTCAACAGAAACTTGATCGGTACGAATGACGATTTCGGGGTATTTCGGTTCCTCATAGGGTGAATCAATCCCAGTGAAATCTTTAATTTCGCCCCGGCGTGCTTTTTGGTAGAGTTGTTTAGGATCACGCCGTTCACAAACGTCTAGTGGACAAAAGACAAAGATTTCAAAGAATTCGCCTTCTTCAAATAGCTCCCTTACCTGCTCTCGGTCGGAGCGAAATGGGGAGATGAATGCTGTTGTCACCAATTTTCCGCTATCGACAAACAGCTTAGCCACCTCTCCAATGCGGCGGATATTTTCAGTCCGGTCATACTCCGAGAATCCTAAGTCCTTATTTAAACCGTGGCGAATATTGTCACCATCAAGAACATATTCATTAATTCCTAGTCGAAACAATTCTGTTGATACGGCATTGGCAATTGTTGATTTTCCCGATCCTGATAACCCTGTAAACCAAAGTGCACAAGACCCGTGACCATATTGGGTCAGACGACTTCTTTTTGTAATGGTTGTTTCATGCCATGTGATATTTGTAGATTTCACCACTTATTCCCCCTACGATATCGCTTTTTCTTTCATTCCCTCAATCAGTACTTCGACGACCTCTTTACGGCTAAAAGTGGTAGGTGGGAGTTCACCAGATCGAAGCATCTCTCTCACTTTTGTCCCTGACAGGATTACCCTGTCTTCAAATGCATGTGGGCAAGTTTTATCTGAAGCCATTCCTTCACATTTGTTGCAATAAAAACTATGCTCAAAGAATAATGGCTTTATGCCAAGTTCCTCTTCTGAAAACTGGTTAAAAATATACTGGGCATCGTAGGTTCCGTAATAGTTTCCCACCCCGGCGTGGTCCCGACCGACAATAAAATGTGTGCAACCAAAATTTTTGCGGGCAATCGCATGGAAAATAGCTTCCCTCGGCCCTGCATACCGCATTGCTGCGGGATATACGCCGAGTTGAACTCGTTGCCTTGGATAATAGTTATCCAACAATACACGATAGCTTTTTAGGCGAACCTCTGCTGGAATATCATCCGACTTTGTTTCCCCAACAAGCGGGTTGATGAACAGGCCGTCGACCGTCTCAAGAGCTGCCTTTTGAATGTATTCATGCGCACGATGAATTGGGTTTCGTGTTTGGAAACCAACGACTGTCCGCCAGCCCTTCTCTTCAAATAGGGCCCTTGTTTCCTTTGGTTCAAACCAAACATCAGCAAAAACATCTTTCTCAGGTCTTTTTACCAGTACCACTTCCCCGGCTACATAAACCGGTCCCCTTTCAAAAAGTCGTTTGACACCTGGATGTTCAAGATCGTTCGTTTTATAAACTTCAATCGCTTCCTTTTCCAAATCCGGTTCATACCATTCAGATACTTTAATAATTCCATAAACCTCATTTTTAACGCTGAGTTTGAACTCTTCTCCAACCACAAGTGTTTCCGCTACTTTTTTGGAAACGGGCAGTGTTATCGGAATGGACCAAATGGTATTGTCTTCCAAGCGTATACGGTTCACGACAGATTCATAGTCCTTTTTCCCAAGAAAGCCAGTTAAAGGACTGAACAGCCCAACAGCTATTAATTCCAAGTCACTTAAGGCAATTGCATCAATTTGAAGCTCCTTTTCGACCTTAGTTAAATCATAGTTAGGGTTAACTGCTTGAATAAGTTTTCCTCCATGAGGTTTTGGTAAAAATGACATAAAAGATCATCCTTTCTTTACTAGTTTTAATTCATTAGCCTTACCTAGGATAACTTCTGGTGCAGATTTCTTCATTAATGACATCACACCAAAAACGGAAATTAGAATACCAGCCATAGCAATAATCGGGTAAATATTCTGCTCAATCACTAATTGAATGATGGTGTAAGAAAGCACCATGGATAACACAGGTGAAACAATCCAAACGGTAAGCAGTTGAATGACGATGCCTTTTTTTAAGACTGCTTTACCGTGTTTGGCAAAGCCAATTCCAATAATGGATGAGGTAGTAATTTGCGTTAACGGAACAGGAATGCCAAGTAGCGATGCTGCCGTGACAATGCTTGCTCCAGTACCAGATATAATACAGCCCTCTTCTAGCATGATTGTGGTAATCTTTTTTCCATTTGTCTCAATCACTCGGTGTCCTAGAAAAAAGGCCCCGAGTGCGACGGCTAGCCCGCCCCAAAGGACAGCATCTTCTTTGAACATTAATCCTGCAGCAACAAGCGGTCCAACAGCATTTGCTACATTATTCATTCCAGCTGAAAATGCTTCAAACATTCCCATTAATACCACGATAATCGCTAAAATAGGACCAGACTTGGATTTCGCAATCCAGTTCTTGAGGGTCTTCCTTTTTAAAAAGGATGTAGCCAGGATTGCTAGGGCAAATGCAGCCAAAGGGGTTAGCAGCCAAAACAACGCTATCCACAAAACCTTACCTACAAAAACGGATTGATAGACAAGGCCTGCTCCAATAACTGACCCTACTGTTACTTCACTAGTAGAAAGCGGAATCCCAAACATGTTGGCCAAGAACAAGGACAAGGCTGCTGAGGCTAAAACGATTAAGGCGATCGCAACCGTGAAGGTACTACTTGGGACAATCCCACTGCCAATGGTTTTGACAACTTCCTCGCCACCAAGCCACGCACCAAGGAAAACAGCTATTCCACAAAGTGCCAAGGCCATTCTTTTTTTTAATACACCGGCACCATATGCAATACCCATAGAGGCAGCAGCTCCACTGGCACCAATATTCACAGCAAAAAATAATCCAATAGATACAGCAATGATTGTAAGCGTGGGGATAACCTCCTTTTCCTTGCATGAACAGGCTTACTACCCAATCTCAAGAAGTTGAAAAATTACTTTTTAACGTGAGTGTAGGCCGCACTCCGTCTTACTGTTACCTGACCACCGTCCGCCACGGGTGTCTCCCTCCGTTAAGACTGCTTGTGTACAGGGGGAACAGCCGATACTTGGATAATTATGGTCATGCAATTCGTTATATGGCAGATGTTTTTCCTTGATATATGCCCAAACTTCATCCCACGTCCAATGAATTAACGGACAGATTTTAATATTCTGGAATTTTTCATCCTTGTTAACGAATTGAGTATCTTTCCGAGTTAACGATTGCTCTCTACGAAGCCCTGAAATCCAGGCATCTTTTTCGTTCAAGGTTTCTTTTAATGGGATTACTTTTCTAATTTGGCAGCATTGGTTTGGATCTCTTTTCCATAATGCAGAGCCAAATTCAGCTGCTTGTTCATCTAAATTTAGTTCTGGTTGTTTTCGCTCTATTTTAAGTGTAGGAAAGCGTTTTTCTATTTTATCAATAACCTCATAGGTTTCTGGAAAGTGAAGACCCGTATCTAAAAAAACGATATGAGAATCATCTTTTACCTGGTGAATCAAATCAATTAGGACAATTGCTTCGGCACCAAAACTGGAGGCATAGACAATTTTCTCTTCGAGATAATGGTTAAAGGCCCACTCCAAAACACTTCGTGCCCCTTTCGTTCCATCTTGAATGGAAAAGGCTTCAGAAATTGGACGCCAATTATCAAAACTCACTACCTTTGTCATGTTTGAAACCCCTACTTTCTTTAATAAAAAAAGCAGCCCCCACCCAAATAAGGTGTAGACCGCCTCTAGTTTGTCTAGTCAGCGCTTTTTATTTGATTGGAGACGTACCTTTTCATTTTTTTCAATTTGGACTACTTTTCCATCCTGGATAATAAGTGTGATAGACCCGAATTGTAATGTATCAAGCATTCTTTCAACATGTTCAGCTATTTCTTGCCATTCTGATGGTTTCAGTTGATTCGCCCCCATTTTAATAATGCCACTCCCACAATGGAAAAGGGTTTTTAGACCTTATCTCCAAAATGAAAATCACTTTGCTGGAAATAGCAGCTTGCTTTTAACAGGTTGCCGGGCATCATCGGACCATTCCCTCAGCCACTCTTGATAAGAAAAATTCAGTTAATAAAATTAATCCTACCATACCTATAGGATTTGTCAATAATATTAAAGTGAATTTTATAAAAATTTAAACGACAATTTTCGGTTCGTAAAAATGCTCTACTACGATCCTCCATGTAACGGAAGTTAGCACACTTTTTATACTACATTTTTTTCAAAAAGATAGAAATTAATGTCGAGGTGCCCACAGCATGACACTTACGCCAATTAAACATATGATTGCACCAATCCAATCATATGTATCAGGTGCTTTTTTATCTATTCACCACCCCCGTAGGAATGCTAGTATAATAAAAACACCCCCATAAGCTGCGTAAACACGACCAAAGGATGGGAATTTTTGAAGTGTTGGGATAACACCGTAAAGAACCAATATGAACGCACCAATAACGCCGTACCAATAGGGGTGTCCAACACGTAACCATAACCAAATAAGGTAGCCCCCACCTATTTCTGCGATACCTGCGAGGATGAATAATAGGATTGAATATGTAATTATGACCAGCTCCTTCATTTTTAATAAATTTTAACCCTTTTATTTATTAAACCTATCTAAAATGTCCGATTTCCTACCGCTAAACTGGTTGCATTTTTTCCTTAACGAAACATTCTTTGCTTCTATTATAAATTTAAGAATAGACTAAAAAGGTTTCTCTAGACCCACTAGTTCCTAGATTGTAAAATAGTAATGAAGGAAAAAAGTGGAGGCATTAAAATGGAACAAGAAAAATATATGGCATTAAAAAGAGGCGAACACGGTATAATAATTAGTATTGTAGCATACCTATGTGTATCCACTTTAAAATTAATTGTCGGTTTTGTAGCTAATTCAGATGCCTTAAAAGCCGATGGTTTAAACAATACTACTGATATCATTGCCTCTCTTGTAGTCTTAATTGGTCTCAAACTCTCGCAAAAGCCTGCTGATAAAGACCATCCCTATGGACATTGGAAGGCGGAACCTGTCGCCGCTATGATTTCTTCCTTTATAATGATGGCTGTAGGCATTCAAGTTATATATGCAGCTCTCTCCTCTGTTCTGATTGGAAAAAGTGAGTCACCAGACTCTATTTCCGCAGTCACTGGTTTATTTTCTGCTGCCGTTTTATATTTTGTCTATCGCTATAATAGAAAGTTAGCCAAAAAGATTAACAGTCAAGCTGTTTTAGCTGCAGCAAAGGATAACCTATCAGATGCTTGGGTTAGTATTGGAACAGCAATTGGAATAATAGGAGCACAATTTAATCTTCCTTGGCTTGACCCGATTACTGCGGTCATCATTGGATTTCTAATTTGTTATACAGCATGGGGAATCTTTCGAGATACTTCCCATAATCTAACCGATGGTTTTGATGTGTTGGAGATCGTCTCTTTTAAAGGCACAATTCAAGGAATTCAAGGGGTAAAAGGGATAAAAGATATTAAAGCAAGAAGTTACGGTAATAACGCTGTTGTGGATGTTGTAATACTCGTTAATTCAAACTTAAATATCCGTGCTGCCCATGATATTTCTACAAAGGTCGAGAATACATTAATGGACGAACACGATGTATTTGCTGTGATTGTTCATGTAGAACCAAACTAACAATGGAAATATAAACATAAAAATTTACAATACCCTTCAATAATAGTAAATCTTCATACCATTGACACGGGAAATGCATAGTTTCTGCAAAGATTGTCGTTATGCTGATGGTAAGAAAAGAAAGGGAGTTGTTGAAATGAAAAAGTTTGGAATCGGTTTATTAAGTGCAGCGTTAATCCTTGGAGCAGGGACAACAGTTTTTGGAGCGGGGAATAGTGAAAATAGTGACAAAGCAAATTTCGGAAGAATGTTACCAATGATGGAAGAAATGCATCCTGATTTATCAACAAATGAATTAAGAGAGATGTACAAAGATTGCCATGGTGATGGAGGAATGATGGAAAGTAAAACAAGTACAAGTCTTTAAATGTTCGAATACAGAAATGAAGTAAACCTATCATGTCTGCCACATTCAATTGTAAGGAAATGTTTGCTACTCTACAAACTAAAAAGCCAGGCAATTCTGCCTAGCTTTTTGCTATATTGCACCTAAAATGAAATAAAGCAGGAAGAAAAATGCGATTACGTACATTGTAACTGATACCTCTTTTTTTCGACCAGTGACCAGCTTTAAAATCGGATACGCAATGAAGCCAAACGCAATCCCATTTGCAATACTAAACGATAAGGGCATGATTGCCATCATCAAGTATGCAGGAAAGGCTTCTGTAAAGTCTTCAAACGGAATCTCCTTTAGTGATTGAACCATCAGACAGCCGACTATGATAAGTACAGGTGCAATAGCCGCATTTGGGATCACTTTAAAAAGTGGAATTAGAAACAGGGCCGGAATAAACAAAAGTCCCGTTGTAAACGAGGTTAAACCAGTTCGCCCTCCTGCTGCGATACCTGTGGCTGACTCTGCTGCTGTCGTTGTTGGGCTGCAGCCAAAAAATCCTGCTCCGATAACTGAAAACGCGTTTGCCTGAAAGGACTTGCGGAACTTGGCTTTATCTGGAAGCATGCCAAGCTGTGCCCCCATATTCTGAAAAATAATTACCATCGATAAGGAGAAAACAGCCGTCCAAAAATTTACTGTGCCAATTTGACTAAAATCAAAGGCGAAAAATATCTGATCATACCCTTTAAAGGAAAAGCTAAAATCACGTAACGACGAAAAATCAACAATTCCTAATAAAGCGCCAATAAATGTACCAGCAATTATCCCAATTAAGAAATTCCCCTTCACATTTCTTAAAAAAAGTGGGAGGACAATCAATAAGGTAAGTAAAGTTGTCAGTGTATGTGGTTCACCAAGATTACCCAATGTGACAAATGTCCCTTCATTTGCAACGATTAATCCCCCATTTTTCAAGCCTAAAAAGGCAATAAAGAGGCCAATTCCCGCAGTCATGGCATTAATCATCGAAGCCGGAATGGAGCGTGCTAAATAAATAGCCCCTTTCGTTACTGTTGTCAGTGTAAACACGATACCAGCTATAAAAACTGCAGCTAGTGCTTGCTGCCACGTAAGCCCTAAAGAAAATACGAGTGTAAAAACAAAAAAAGCGTTATCTCCCATACCCGGGACAACGATTAAAGGCGAATTTGCCCATAATGCCATCAACATACAACCCATAAAACAACAAATTACCGTGGCAATTGTTACTGCTTCATAGGGCATGCCGACCGTACTTAAAATCGCTCCATTCACCACGATAATATAGGCAACAGTCATAAATGAAGTTAGACCGGCAAGAACTTCCGTCCGAATATTTGTGTTTTCTTCTTGAATATGAAAAAACCTATGCAATCGTTTATTCACGTACTTTTCCCCCTCTTGATGCATGTGCCTAGGACGAAATCAACAAATTGCCAATACCAACACTATCAAGTACAATCAAGTTGATTCGTTTCAATTATCTTTTTTTCCTTTTTTACTGAAATACTCTAGGAGCATAGTAATATTAAACAGAAACAACCTATTCTAATGATATATATCGTTAAGATGTCAAAGTAGAAAGGATCGATGCTCATGATTACCAACATCGCAGAAATTACCATCTTCTCTGATATTCCCGAGGATGAGTTCCCACATATTCTTTCACTACTAAAGGAGCGGAATTTTAAAAAGAACCATATCCTCATGTTTGAAAATGATCAAAGTGACGATGTTTACTTCATTCGTTCAGGTATGGTGAAGGTTTACCGTTTACACGAGGGGAAGGAAATCGTACTAAGTATCGCGATGCCCGGAGATATCTTAGGAGAAGTAGAGGCCTTGTCCAATGATAATTATCGAATTTCTTCCATCGAAGCATTGGAAAACGTTTCAGCTTGGCAAATTTCAAAAAAGGATTTCCTCCAAATCGTGGACAAATACCCTTCAATCCTTAGAAAAGCCTATATAATCCTCGTTGAGCGCACCAGGATGCTCAATCGCTTAATTCGCTATTTGACCTTTTATGACGTCCGAACAAAAGCAGCAAATTTACTAGTAGATCTCTACTATAATTTTGGAAAACCAAGTGTCAATATTTTTAAAATCGACTTAAAAATTAACCAATCCTTACTAGCAAGTATGCTCGGTGTTACCAGAGAATCTATCTCCAAAACATTAGGTGATTTTCAACATGAAGGACTTATCGATATTCGTGATAAGTATTTTTACCTGTTAGATAAGGACAAATTAGAATCCCTTTGTAGTGAAACAGAAGAAGATCAAACACTGCGAAAGTGGTCTAACCACTAGTTTCTTCCACGTTAGTAATTATAACAAGGAAACCGATCCATTTCAGTCATCGTTCTAACAAATATTTTGTTAACTAGTTCACAAATTTTTGGTTGCCCCTTTATGGGAATGTAACTTATGCTATGTTAAAAAAACTAGGCGAACGTCGATAAAGGGTATGGTGCTAAACAATAAACTGCCACTAGAAATAAACATAGAAAAGACGCGTGCATTGGAACCTGTTGGCACACGTCTTTTTGTTTTTCAGAATAATTTTTTTCGTAAGCTTTGTTGCTTTTCATACTTAATTAAGAACTAAATACAAATCTTGTTAGTGGATGAATGAAGTTTTACGAACATAAGCCCCGTAACATTGATTCGTTATACAAGAATCTATACAAAAACAAGCATTAGAATCAACTAAATTTATTTTTTAAACACTTACTCTATAATCTGGTAAAGACATTTCACAGTTATATTCTGTTACAGATACTCCTTTTTGAGAAACAGTTAATTTTAATGGAAGAATTCCCGTATTCCTCCATGCTTCTTTCAATGCCTCGATTTGATCCACATCCTTGATGAAGGCTATTCCACAATCGCCACCACCAGCACCTGAGGATTTTCCACTACCATACTTTTCTGCCACTGCACATAAATCTTTTAGCTTCGACGTTTCAATAGTAATATCAGCCTGCTTACTAAGCATCCTCAAGGCGTTTCGGTTTTGCTTAAGACTTGAAATAGACTCCTGATTATCGTTTTCCTCAAAGCTTTTAATCAAGTGAGAAACTGCCTGCGAACTTTCCTGCAAAAACTGACTGTAGGCTTCTTGCTTCCGGGCACGAAATTTTTGAACCGCAGTGATCATTGGTGCGGTTGATGCGGATTCTTTCGTCCAACCAACACAGAACGTAAGATTTGCTGGTGGTTTAATTGGAGTAATCGCTAAATTAGGCCACGGCTTTTTTATAAACTCACTGAGGTTTATCCCTTCTTGTAATTCATCTCCTACCCATTTGGGGTTAAAGGAAGAATACACAAGCCATCCCCCAAAAGTTGAGGCGGCAATATCAACACCTGACCCATTTTTTTGTGTTTTTAAATGAGCTATTGCGGAAAGTTTAAAAACTTGAGCAAGCGTTGGAGGTGCTTCCTGTTCACCATAGAGCATTAACATGGCTGAAACAACGGCGACGACAATCGCCGCACTTGAGCCTAAGCCATATTTCCGTCCTGTTGACGGGTCATCAAGTGCACTGTCAATTGTTAAATGAAAGGGATACAGGGTCACTGAATTTTCCCGCAAAAATTGATTAGTAATCATGATTGAATTTTGAATAAACCGTAAGCGTTGATCAACTATGCTAAATTGAACCTCTTTTCCACTATCTTCCCATGTAATATTATCCATCCCGAACTGTGGAAGGGAAAGTTTATTCTGCTTACTTGGTTCAATAGTAGCGGTAATATAACGATTGACTGCAATAACGACAGCCTGCTGGTTTGGCTCAATAACAGCATATTCACCTGCAATTAGTAGCTTGCCAGGAACCGTCACACGATAGCTTGAAAAAGTCATTGTCATTCATCCCCTTACAAATATAACAAACACCAATAAACCGTTGATAGTTATACCTTTTAGTTCATTTTTTTATAACAGTTCTGTTAGTTATTACAGTTACAACCGATAGAGTGCCTAGAATTAGCTAAATATGTGACACCTGGTCCAGAATGGCATATGTACACATCTTGAACAGTTGGTAAAGTTAGTAGTAGTTCTCGAACAGTCTGTTCATCTTCAGGTTGACACAAGACTTTTACATTTGGACCAGCATCAATTGTGAAATAGGCTTGAACACCTGCTGAACGTAGATCGTTAACCTTTTGAATCACATCAAGTGTGGCACTTTGCCAATACATGAATGGCGGGTTTGCCCCTAGTGTTGTAGCATGCATCTTAAGCGCATTGGCTTCCGCGACAGTACCAAGCATTTTAAAGTCGCGTTTTTGAATCGCTTCTTTGGCCATTACCAAGTCTTTTTCGGCTTCTTCAAGCCAACTAGAATAAAATGGGGATGTTTCAACTGTCCGCCTCATGCCATCTCGGCTTGACACCTGTTTTGGTTCAGATGTAAGCAGCACAGAAAGGATGCATAGATCCCAATCTTGCCCATCATTTAGTGGCACAGCATAAGAATCTGTACCATCCGCTCGTTCACCTTTTTGCCATTCGACATAACCGCCATAGATGGAACGGCAGGCAGATCCAGAGCCAAGACGTGCTATTTGAGATAATGTTTTACTATCTAAATCTAAACCAATTGCTTTTGTTGCCGCCGCCGCAAGTGCTGCAAAACCGGAAGCAGAAGAAGCAAAACCAGCCGCAGTCGGTACATGGTTTGTCGAGTTTACCAATGCGTTAAATCCTTTTCCTGACAAGTCTCTGACTCGATCAAGGAAATGAGTAATCTTGGTAACTTCTGCCTCATCAGCCAATTGATTATTCATAATAAACACATCTGCTGGTAGACAGGAACAAAATTCAACTGTTGTCGTTGTATAAAACTTATCAAGGGTTATTGAGAGACTACTGTTCATTGGCAAGAAAAGCGACTCATCACGTTTTCCCCAGTACTTAATTAGTGCAATATTTGTATATGCTCGTGCCGTTGCCTTCATATGTAGTCCCCCTATTTATCATCAATTACCGTTAATCGGAGCTTAGTAAAACACTTAAAATAAA
>JAIMAD010000205.1 GCA_023512145.1 Bacillus sp. (in: firmicutes)
GTCAGGCACCTTGCAAACATATCAATAAAATAGTACCACTTCTATTGTCTTTAGTGTATACAATCCTTGAAAGAAAGTAATAGCGGTGAACAGTGACTGCTCGGGTGTCAGGCACCAACATTGTAAAAGACAACTAAATCGTGTAAGATTTAATCGTAGACGATTTAATGTGTTTTTTAGAATTGATTTTCAGAAAAGGGAAACGAATACAATTACTAGGAGGAATAGCTATGAACACTGTTTATGACTTTAAAGTAAAGATGACAAATGGCACGGAGAAATCATTAAAGGAATATGAAGGAAAGCCGCTAATTATTGTGAATACAGCTAGTAAGTGCGGTTTGACTCCCCAATTTACAGGACTGCAGGAATTATATGAGAAATACAAGGATCAAGGCTTAGAGATCTTAGGATTTCCTTGTGACCAATTCAACAATCAGGAATTTGATACTATTGACGAAACCACACAGTTTTGCCAAGTAAACTACGGTGTAACCTTTCCAATCCTTGCCAAAATTGATGTAAATGGTGTCTATGCAGACCCTTTATTCAAATACCTAAAAAAACAGAAACGGGGACTCTTATCCCCAAGAATTAAATGGAATTTCACCAAATTTCTTATCGACAGTAATGGTCAGGTTATTGAACGCTATGCACCAACGACTACCCCAAACGCAATAGAGGATGATCTAATCAAATTGATTTAGGCTTTCAAAAAGTTAGTATTCGCAAAACGCCCTTCGCGTTTATACATGGAAGGAGGTACTCATCATGGAAGACTTCTTGACGTTAAAAAACCAGCTTTGTTTTGCCGTTTATGAAACAGCTGGTGAATTTAACAAATTATATACCAGCGTCCTCCAACCTTTTGGATTAACGTATCCACAATACCTCGTGTTATTGGCATTATGGGAAAATGATGGTGTAACATTTAAAGAATTAGGGGAACGATTGAATCTCGGTACAGGGACACTGACCCCGATGATCGCACGTATGGCAGCAAACGGCTGGCTTCGTAAAGAACGTTCCACAACGGATGAAAGAAACGTTTTCATCCATTTACTGCAGAAATCCTATCAAGATAAGCAGACCATTACCAAAAAGGTCGGTACAGAAATTCAATCCTGTCATATCGAGCTCGAAGAATACAAAATACTCATGCAGCAATTGAATACCTTGAACATGAAATTGAAACACCGAACACCAAGTGGTGACTAAAATCCCGGGCTGTGCTAAAACAAGCACAGCTTTTTTTGGGATTAACGTAGGTGTAAAGAAAGAAAACTGAGGAACATCGACAATCCACCCCAAATTCCCCTCCTAATCAAACAATTTATCACGATGTAGTCCTTTCTATACAAGCATTTATCAGCTTAGCAGGAATATATTTTATCTAAAAAAGCATTAGGATTTTAACCTAAAAAAGAACAACATTCTATAAATGAGGATTTTACACTAAAAGCACAGTTTTCACATTAAACTTTAGCTGTCTGAGTATCTGACCCCAAAATGGTAATCGCTAACTTTCCGTCTTCATTAACTATTTCAATGACTTCTTCCTCAAAGAAATAGGGTGCATCATATTTATCTTGTTTTTTAATAGTAAGATAATTGTTATTTGCTGTCAGGACTGGAAATACAGCATTCGTTTTCTTTCGACCCTTCTGCCCGATCTCCACTTCAGCCATTAACAGGATCTGCTTACTAGCCATCGCAAAAAACACCTTGCCAATAGCTCTTCCATTTTCCATGATTTTGACGTGCTGCAGGATTGATATAACGCAGGTAATAAAATCGTTAATCTTTTCATTTTCCAATCCTTTTAACTGGCACGAAGTCAAAACTTGATTGATTCCTTGTTTAATTTCCCTAAAAGAAAATACATCTTCAATCTTAATGGTCGTGTTACTTTTACCGAGATTATCAAACTTATGTGCAGTCTCTAGAAGGTATTCCTTGATAAATCCTTTATACTTATCGCGATCATTGACAAAATCCGCTAATTCATTCATACATTTATTTCCGTTACTTCGATTTCTAATTAGCATTAAAAAAGCATAGACACTTTTCTCATCAAAGCTATTGTCCAATAATTTCTCATAGTAATACTTAATCAATGACTTTTCTTTACTATCCATTTCATCATAACCCCTATAAATAACGTTTTTCAAACCCTTAATTGTTGTGATATTTTTGAAGTAACTTAAATTGCCGAAAAAGTGTTCCTGAAGGAAACACAAACAAACAATCAATTATTATTACTTATGTATATTTACCATTCCATGAAACCCTTTTTACTACAATTTTATCGACAAACTGAAGATACCTATTTTATAAAGTAATGCAAATGTTCAATAATTAAATAAAAAACACATAAAAAACCGATGAAATGTAAATAACTTTGTTTACTTTATATGGAATATTATATTCGCTTTCTAGTTGGAACACTGATTCGGCACGCAATTCATAAATAAACAAGGTAGAGAACATTCACTACCTCGTTTATTTCTTATCTAGAAGTTGTAAAGATACCCCGCATTTCTTCATAAGTTATGTTGGGTACATCTATACATTCTATACAGGGTCCCCTGCAAACTCACCTTCATGGCAGAAATCACAGTAAACATCTGAAGGAGCATTTCCTTTTTTCTCGTCTGGCTTTTCATTATCATGGCAGACAAAACATCTTTTTCTTTCTTCTGGTGTTCCTGAATTATGTCGATGAGTATCGTATAACCAAGTGGAACGATCTTGGTGGTTTTCTGGGCTATAAGCATGACAGGTACTGCAGAAATGATTGCTTCGAGCTACACTTGTTACAGTGAATAAGTCTTGTTTATAGGTCACTTTCTTTTTGGTTTCCGTTACTAACGTTTTAATATCTTGTTTTTTAAGCTTTTTTATCCATAATGAATCTTGATGACAGTGGAGACATTGATCCAATTCTTTTACAGCAAACTCACCATGGCTTTGTGACCAGTTATTAATATCATGATTTTCTGGTGTGTTTATCTCTTGATGGCATGTAAAGCATTCCATCGATAGCTTCACATCTGTTTGCTGTTGGCCAATAGCCTCCAGAATGATTTTTTGTGTGTTTTCAGGCAATACCCTTGCTAATATACCTGCCTTCATTTCTGGGGTTTCCTTATTGGTCACGATTTCATCTTTTTGTTCTTGTTTCTTTCCTTGATTAATTTGCTGTAAACTATAGGCTATATCCTTCCACGGTTTTTTGCCTTGGTTGACTTGGTCATGACAGTCAATACAGGTTCCCATGTTCGGTTTGACGAATTTTTCACCCATCAGCTTTTTAGCGTTTTTTTTCGTCCAGTCAACATAAGTGGACGAATCGTTGATCCCCCGCTCTACGACCTTTGCATGGACCACACCGCTGTGACAGGTGATACAAGGTATTTCCTCTTTAATATGGCCTTCATGATTAACAATTAAATCACCTGTTGCGGTGACTAAGCGGTTTCTTGAGTGACACTGCTCACAGTTCTCATTTGATACGGCAACTGTCTGGACAATTGGGTCAGGTGCCCCGACGATATGGTAATAAACCTCTTTAAGTGACTTAACTTTATGTATCAGTAAATTTTTTGTTCCAGGTTCAATATGACACTGTACACATTTTATTTGATTGTGAGCACTTGCCTGAAAAGTAACATGTTCTGGTGCCATTTCATGACAAGTAGCACAGAAGCTCGGGGTTGAAGTATAGCTAATCGTTCCATATGTAATTCCAATAATCGCCACAATTGTCGTTAAAGCAGCGACAAGTAGACTCCAACGCTTGGTCCTATTTGTGGTTCTTCTCTCATCTCTACTGATCGACGTTTGATTTTCCCTTTTGGGTTTCTGTTCTAGCTCGAAATCTTGTTTTTTACCAAAAAAAGCCATGGCAATCCCCCTCTTACTTATTAAAATCTTACCAGAAGTCGTCTTTACTAGATAGACATTATCTAAAAAAGTGTCACAATTTCTTTAATTTTTACTCCTACAAGTAGGTTGTGTTAACCCTTGTCACGTCTAAAATCTAAGTCTAAATCCTAACCAGAAATTAAGGAGATATACCCGAATTTATTCCCCATGTTTTTAAGGACATAATCACGAACGCAACTGCTCCAAAACATTTTTATCCTTTTGCTTGGATCTACTACTGTACAACCCAAATCCCCCAACCATTCTAAAATTCGTAGGGGGATTTTTAAAATACAAAAGTACCCTACCATTTAATAGGGTACATCGTTTTGATTATTACTGGTCATTTGCAGCTGAAAAGCGAATAGTAACTGTAGTCCCTTTACCTTTAGCACTATTATATTGAATTTTACCATCATATTTTTCTACAATATTAAAACAAATCATTAAGCCTAACCCTGTTCCCTTACTTTTCAAAGAATAAAATGGAGTGCCTAGAGACTTAACTTCTGCTTCTGACATTCCGCTTCCTTCATCAATGATTTTTATCTCGATAAAACCCTCTATTCTATTCGCTATCACAGAGACGGATTTACCAACATTTGAAGCCTCTATGGCGTTTTTTATTAAATTAATAACTAACTGCTTAAACTCAATTTTATTAACAGCAATATAGCAATCTTCCTCAACATTTATAACAATCCGATTATCATTTAGCATTCCATAAGAATTGAGCAAACCAGTAACACTCTGAAGAACATCCTTCACATCCACTTTTTCCAATTTTTGATCTCTATCAGGTTTTGCAAGTGTTAAAAATTGCGAAATGACATGTTCTGCTGTGTTTAATTCATCAATCATTAAAGTAAAATTGTTTTTTGTAGAATTATTAATTGAAATATCTTCTTTATAGAATTGCAAAAAACCTTTAACAACTGTTAATGGATTTCTAATTTCGTGTGCAACAGCAGCTGTTAATTGTCCGGTCATCTTTATGCGCTCAGCCTGCTGTAATTGCTCATAATAAAGTTGTTGCTTTTTTATCCGATTAAAAGATATATAAAAGATGAGAAATAAAGTAACTTGGCTAGCTATTAAATTAATAATATTACTTAGTAGATCTTTATGTAAATATGGATATAAACTACCTTGGTCGATAAAGATGATATAACTAAATGTAAGTATTAATAATAAGCCATTAAATAGGAAGGAAAAATAAAACAATTTTGAATCAAAAAATACAATAGAACTAGCTGGAATAAAACAAAGAAAAATATATGTGGACCAAATTTCAGGATATAAAAAGAAAAGTGTATAGAAATAAGCAGATCCTAGTAGAATAATAATCATTCTAAAAACACGTGTTTCACGCTCAGGATAGATCAATAAAAGAACTGATAAAACTGTAACAAGTACAAAATGTAAAATGTATCCTAATTCAGGTACATTATAGTGCGTTCCACCTATTATCAAACCTGATACCATAAGTGCGATGATAATTAGAGTTGAAATATAATATAATTTAAGATTCACATGATTGTAAAATTCTTTCATGAATTCACCACTTTCGTAAAGAAATTATGCTAATAGATGCAACATGTGTAAGCATGAATATTATAACATTATATTTCACATGATTAGTTGTCCTCATCCAAGTATAAAAGTATGGAAATAGATTCTGTCATATTAATATTATTTTCTTAGATTATACTAATGAGCCTAGATTTAATTGCTTACTAACTTGCAAATATCTCAATGATGACCTGATTCCGGGAGAAAGTGGAAAAATGGTACCTGTTAGAACTATTGGTGGCCGCGATCCAGATAAAAATAGGCACGTATAAGGTCAATTGTTACCGGTTTCCAATGGAAGTATTTTCATTTTTTAAATCTGAAATAAGCGTACAATGTAGGTTCAAAAAAAATTCACAATATATGTTAATGTTTTGTGAACATGGGATAATATTCCGACATGATTCGTTAATCTTCTCTATTGAATGGTAGAAAGGGAGAATAATTCGATAGTTTCTACCGAAAATGGTTAAATAATTGTAGGAAAGTGTCGACAAGACAACGTTTACAAAATTTACCTCCCTGTCCATAATTTAATTGGGTTAGTACTCCACTCATGATCAGACTGCGTGGAAACTACCAATTCAATTCTTAGGAGGAAATTATTTATGGTCTATCAGCAAAAACCGTGGTTAAAGTTGTATGATCCAAGAGTGAGTGAGCATGTGAGTGTAAAGGCAGAGTCACTGTACGATTTTTTAGAAGATGCCGTTAACCGTTTTGGTGATAAGCCGGCCTTTACTTTTTATGGTAAGGTTTGGAGCTACAATGAGACGAAAATGATTGTTGATCGACTTGCCTCATCTCTACATAGAGAAGGCTTTAAAAAAGGTGACCGGGTAGCCATCATGCTTCCAAATTGCCCCCAGTACATTTTCACTTTATTTGCCATCTTCCGCTTAGGGGGAATTGCTGTTCAGGTGAATCCTATGTATGTGGAACGGGAAATTGCCTTTGTCTTAGAGGATTCTGGTGCTAAGTTCATGTTTTCCCTCGATGCCTTCTATCCAAAAGTAAAGAAAATCCAAAAAGACACAGACTTAAAAAAGGTGATTGTTATCAGTTTTGGTGTAGAAAGAAAGGACCTCGGATTCGAAGATGATTATTTTGAGGATGTTCTTCAAGGAGATATCGAGAATACAGAAACAGAAATTGACCCACATGTCGATATTGCCGTATTACAATATACGGGCGGAACAACCGGTGTCCCTAAAGGTGTCATGCTTACACACTACAATCTCTTAGCAAATTTTAACCAGGTGTGCGATTTTATTTATAATACCTGTGAAAATATACCGGAATCCTTTAAAATGATCACCGTCCTTCCGATGTTTCACGTGTACGGGCTCTCGAGTGTGGCTCTTAGTGGAATGCGGGAAGGTGCTAATCAAATTATCTTACCGCGGTTTGATGTTAAGGAAATGATGGAGACCGTTAAACGTGAAAAGCCCTTCCTATTTGCTGCTGTACCAACCATGTATTTTGCATTAAACAGTCAACCAAAAGAATTAGCAGAATGTGGTTTTGACCAAATATATTTTGTTGGCAGTGGTGGGGCGCCATTACCAGTCGAACAAGCGAAAACGTTTGAAAAAATAACCGGCGCAAAACTGATGGATGGTTATGGATTATCTGAAGCGTCGCCAACGGTTATTTTTAATCCACCGTTTGTACCTAGAAAATATGGAAGTATCGGTATACCGGTCCAAAGCACAGTGGTCAGAATTGTTAGTGAGACGGAAGAGGGCGAATTTGTCGATGTCCCTGTGGGCGATGCTGGGCAATTAATTGTCAAGGGGCCACAAGTAATGAAAGGATACTGGAACCGCCCGAAAGATACGGAAGAAGCCATCAAGGATGGCTGGCTATTTACAGGCGATATTGCAAAAATGGATGAAGAAGGCTATTTTTATATCCTTGATCGGCAGAAGGATATGATTATCGCAAGCGGATACAATGTATATCCACGTGAAGTGGAGGAGGTTCTCTATCAACTTCAAGAAATTGAAGAAGTGCTAGTCATTGGCGTACCTGATGAATACCGCGGCGAAACCGTAAAGGCCTTTGTCAAGCTAAAAGTAGGTCATTCCATTACAGTAGAGGAAATCATTGCGTTTGCAAAAGATAACTTGGCACCATATAAGGCGCCAAAAGATGTCGAAATCCATGCCGACCTTCCAAAATCATCTGTTGGAAAACTGCTTAGAAGAGTGCTTCGTGATGAAGAATTAGATAAAATAAAAGCTTAATAGCT